>NZ_JBEYXH010000011.1:0-201586 GCF_040644755.1 Streptomyces sp. NPDC046887 | reverse complement strand
GCACGCTGTTGAGTTCTCAAGGAACGGACGCTTCCTTTGTACTCACCCTCTCGGGCTTTCCTCCGGGCGCTTCCCTTCGGTCTTTCTTGTCTCCAACCTTACCAGATCCTTTTTCCGTTCCGTTTCCGGTCTGGAATTTCGTTTCCGGTGGCCGTTGGAGGGCCTTTGCCTTTCGGCGCTCCCCGACTTTATCAGAACCATTCCGACCGGCCTAATCGGCAGGTTTTGTGATTCTGAGGGAATCGAGGGGGTGGCTCCTGCGGAATGCTTTCCGCAAGTGGAGCGAGAGAGATGTTAGTAAGTGCGGTCGAACTTGTCCAGTTCGAGGCAACTGTTAAAATCTACCTCCCCACAAGCGCCGTGTCAACGGTTTTTGTGGGCGAAGAGGACAGTAGCAGCTCCGCGGGGCCGAACGCACATCAGGCCGCGGTGGGCAGCTCGGCGCTGCGGTCGGCGGCATCCACGTCGCCGGTCTCGCCGGCCCTGGCGGCACGGCCGCCCAGCACGTACACGTACAGCAGGAAGCCCGCCTCGGCGGCGATACCGATGGCGATTCGGGCCCAGGTGGGCAGGCCGGAGGGGGTCACAAAGCCCTCGATGACACCGGACACGAGCAGGACGAGGGCCAGGCCGATGGCCATTCCCACGGCTGCGCGGCCCTGTTCGGCCAGGGCCGACCGGCGGGACCGCGGGCCGGGGTCGATGACCGTCCAGCCGAGCCGGAGTCCGGTGCCGGCGGCGACGAAGACCGCGGTGAGTTCGAGCAGGCCGTGTGGGAGGAGCAGGCCGAGGAAGGTGTCGAGTCGGCCGGCGGACGCCATCAGACCGAGGCCGATCCCGACGTTCAGCATGTTGAGGAAGAGGATCCAGAGCACCGGGAGGCAGAGGAAGGCCCCCAGGACCAGGCACATCGCGGCGGCCTGGGCGTTGTTGGTCCACACCTGGGCGGCGAAGGACGTGGCCGGGTGGCTGGAGTAGTAGGACTCGTACTCTCCACCGGGCCGGGTCATCTCGCGGAGGTGCTCCGGGGCGGCGATGGCGGACTGCACCTCGGGGTGCGCCGCTATCCACCAGCCGATGAGCGCCGCGAGGAGGGTGGACAGCACGGCCGTCGGCACCCACCAGTGGCGGGAGCGGTAGACCGCGGCCGGAAAGCCCTGGGTGAGGAAACGGATCGCGTCCCGCCAGGATGCCCGCCGTGTCCCGGTGACCGTCGCTCTGGCCCGGGCAACCAGCTGGGTGAGCCGGGCAGTGAGGTGCGGGTCGGGCGCGCTGGTCTGGATCAGCGACAGATGGGCGGCCGTGCGCTGGTAGAGCTCGACCAGTTCGTCGGTCTCCGCCCCGGTCAGCCGTCGGCCCCGCCCGAGCAGCTGGTCGAGGCGGTCCCACTCGGCTCGGTGGGCGGTCATGAAGACGTCAAGGTCCATGATCGGCTTCTGCTCCAGGCACTGTGCGTACGGTCCGTACTAGTGCGGGCCCCGGTCCTGCGGCGCGCTGACGGTCAGCTTGGCAGACTGGCGTTCGGTTGCGTTGCCTCAGGTAGAGGATGGACGTGAAGGAGAGGGTGGGCCCGTGAGCGCCGTTGTGACGGGGGATGCGGTGGTGCTCGGGTTGCAGCCCGCGCGCCTGCCGAGCCGGGCGTTGGCCCTGGCGATCGATCTGGTGGTCGTCTGGTCGACCTATCTGCTCATATCCCTTGGTCTGGCGCTGGCCACCGCCTCGCTCGACGAGGCAGCCGTGATGGCCGTGTCCATTGCCGCCTTCCTTCTGGTGCTGGTGGGCGGGCCGATCGCGGTGGAGACGCTGAGCCGTGGGCGGTCGCTGGGCAAGCTGGCCTGCGGGCTGCGCGTGGTCCGGGACGACGGCGGGCCGATCCGCTTCCGGCACGCTCTGGTGCGCGGCGCGATGGGGGTGGTCGAGCTGCTGATGACCTTCGGGGTGGTGGCGTGCATCGCTTCGCTGATGTCGGAGCGGGGGCGGCGGGTCGGGGATGTGTTCGCGGGGACCCTGGTCGTACGGGAACGGATCCCGGCAGGCCGCCGGATGGCCGCGCCGCCCCCGGCGCCCTGGCTGGCGGGACGGTTCGGGCAGCTCGACCTCTCCGCGGTGCCGGAGGAGCTCTGGCTGGCGGTGCGCCAGTACCTCTCCCGGGCGGGGCAGCTCGACCCGCAGGTGGGCCGCGCGATGGCGGAACGACTGGCCGACGATCTGGTGGCGCGTACGGGGACGCCTCCGCCGGCGGGGATGCCCGCGTCGGTGTATCTGGCCGGAGTGGTCCAGGAGCGCCAGGCGCGCGATGCCCGGCGGGCGTTCCGTCCCGCCGGCCCCGCGGCCGGCGGTGAGGGGGCCCGGGGTGTGGTTGGGGCGGGTGGTGCCATGGAGGCGACCCACGGCGCCGGTGGGGCCGGTGGCTCGGCCGGGTCGGGCTTCGGGGCGGGCGCGAGCGTCTCCCGACCCGGTTCTGATACGGGCGGTTCGCGGCCCGGTCCGGTGACGGGCGTGCCCGTGGACGGCGACTCGGAGTCGGCGCGGCGGCCGGGGGCGGGAACGGAGACGGGGACGGGGACGGGGTTCGCACCGCCCGCGTAACCCGCGTAACGGCGTGTGGGGCTGACCGGTACCGGCGGCGCGGGCGCTACCGGTCGGGGAGGACGGGAAGGTCGGGCAGGGCCGAGGGCGGGGTGTCGAGGTCCTCAAGCTCGATACCGGGGGCTGAAAGCACCACGTCACCGGCGATGTGCACGGTGTGGAGCTCACCGGTGTCCACCGTGCCGACCTGGTACTCGTGCACGGTCAGAGGGCCGTTGTCAGTGGGGTGCGCTTCACTGTTCACCAGGGCCCAGGACTGCTCGATGGTCAGGGGGGCGAGCACCGGGTCGGTGAAGGCGACCAGTCGTACACGAGTGGACGGGGAACCGGGGGTGAGGCGCAGAAGCCGAGTCGTCGCGATGAGGAACGCCGGGGAGGTGCCGGTGAAGGAGTGGGCGCGAACGCTTCCTTCGCTCGCATGCTCTCCTGAGGGATCGGTACGGACCCAGGTCACGCCGTCGAGGGCGGCGCCGCGGACCCGCCATTCGCGGGCCTGGAGTTCGAGTCGGATCGGTCGGCCGAGGTCGTCGATCGCCAGGTCGACGGAGCCGTGGTGATCACCGGAGGGGGCGGTCGTCTGTGCGACATAGCGCCAGCCGGACGGGCCGGGGGCGCAGTGGAACTGCTCTTCACCGAGAGGGGTGCGATCGTGCGGATCGTGAAGCGAATATCGGCCGCGGGGCATGGGTCCTGGGACTCTCGGGGTCGGTGTTGAGCCGAGGCGGCCGGTAACCGGGCAGGCCCCCGTCACGGGGGTGCGGGGGCCTGCCCGGGGCTCGGCCGCACGTGGTCCGGCGGTCGGGCCTGGCGGTCGGGGCCGATGGCCTGGCCGCCGGCCTGTCGGACCGCCCGGGGCCTGGGCGCGGTACGGGTGCCGGTACCGACACCGGTGCCGCGCCCGGGCCGGGTGGCTCAGTAGCGGTAGTGGTCGGGCTTGTAGGGGCCGTCGACCTCGACGCCGATGTAGGACGCCTGCTCCGGGCGGAGCGTGGTCAGCTTGACGCCGAGGGCGTCGAGGTGGAGGCGGGCGACCTTCTCGTCCAGGTGCTTGGGGAGGACGTAGACGTCGGTCGGGTACTCCTGCGGCTTGGTGAACAGCTCGATCTGGGCCAGGGTCTGGTCCGCGAACGAGTTGGACATCACGAAGGAGGGGTGACCGGTGGCGTTGCCCAGGTTCAGCAGCCGGCCCTCGGACAGCACGATGATCTTCTTGCCGTCCGCGAAGGTCCAGGTGTGCACCTGGGGCTTGACCTCGTCCTTGACGACACCCTCGACGCGGGCGAGGCCGGCCATGTCGATCTCGTTGTCGAAGTGGCCGATGTTGCCCACGATGGCCTGGTGCTTCATCCGCACCATGTCCGAGGCCATGATGATGTCCTTGTTGCCGGTCGTGGTGATGAAGATGTCGGCCGTCTCCACGACGTCGTCCAGGGTGGTCACCTGGTAGCCGTCCATCGCCGCCTGCAGCGCGCAGATGGGGTCGACCTCGGTGACGATGACCCGGGCGCCCTGGCCGCGCAGGGACTCCGCGCACCCCTTGCCCACGTCACCGTAGCCGCAGACCACGGCGGTCTTGCCGCCGATGAGGACGTCGGTGGCGCGGTTGATGCCGTCGACGAGGGAGTGGCGGCAGCCGTACTTGTTGTCGAACTTCGACTTGGTGACCGCGTCGTTCACATTGATCGCGGGGAAGAGGAGGGCGCCGTCGCGGTGCATCTCGTAGAGGCGGTGGACACCGGTGGTGGTCTCCTCCGTCACGCCGCGGATCTCCGAGGCGAGGCGGGTCCACTTCTGCGGGTTCTCGCCCAGGGTGCGGTTGAGCACGCGCAGGATGTGCGCGTACTCCTCGCTGTCCGCGGTGGCCGGGTCCGGGGCCTGGCCGGCCTTCTCGAACTCGACGCCCTTGTGGACGAGGAGGGTGGCGTCACCGCCGTCGTCCAGGATCATGTTCGGGCCGCCGGTGGGGCTGTCCGGCCAGGTCAGCGCCTGCTCGGTGCACCACCAGTACTCCTCCAGCGTCTCGCCCTTCCAGGCGAAGACGGGGACGCCCTGGGGCGCCTCGGGGGTGCCGTTCGGGCCGACCGCGATGGCGGCGGCCGCGTGGTCCTGGGTGGAGAAGATGTTGCAGGAGGCCCAGCGGACCTGCGCGCCGAGCGCGACCAGGGTCTCGATGAGGACGGCGGTCTGCACCGTCATGTGCAGGGAGCCGGTGACCCGGGCGCCCGCCAGCGGCTGGGCTTCCGCGTACTCCGCGCGGATCGCCATCAGGCCCGGCATCTCGTGCTCGGCGAGGGTGATCTCCTTGCGGCCGAAGGTGGCCAGGGAGAGGTCGGCGACCTTGAAGTCCTGCCGGTTCGCGACAGTCGACATATCGAGCTGCTCCTCGTGTTGGTCGAGGGTGGGTACGTCTGGCTCTGCGAGATGGCCGCATTCAAGGATGCCTGCTCATGCTCACAGAGCAGTCGTCGGAGGCCCTCTCTCCCTCGGTCGGTCCGTCCGGAACCGCCCGACCGCCATCAGCAGCGACGTCTGACTCTTGTCACGAATCTACACCGATCGGCTGTGCGAGCCGAAAAGCCCCTCGGCGCACGGCGGAGGCCGGGTGGGCGGGCGGAGGCACTGGTTCCGGGGCGGTACGCACGTAACCGCCGGGGACGCCCGAGGGGCGGGGGAAGGGGAACGGAAGAGGCCCGGCCCCCGCCGGGTGGGGGGGGAGGCCGGGCCGTCGCCGTGGTGCGGTGCGGTGCGGTGCGGTGCGGTGCAATACCGTGCGGTGTGGGACTGTTCCAGACGGTTACGCGGAGCCGGGGGTCTCGGGGGTCTCGGGGGCTTCAGCGGCCTCGGTCTGCGGCTTGATGGCTTCCGCCGGCTCGGACTTGGCTGCCTGGTAGATGTCGGGCTCCAGATAGATGACCCGCGCGATGGGGACGGCGGTGCGGACGCGGGACTCGGCCGCGTCGATCGCCGTCGCCACCTCGGTGGCCGTGTCGTCGTGCCGCACCGCGATCTTGGCGGCGACCAGCAGCTCCTCCGGGCCCAGGTGCATGGTGCGCATGTGGATGACACCGGTCACCGTGTCACCGTCGACGAGCGAGGCCTCGATCTTCCGGACGTCCTCGATGCCGGCGGACTCGCCGAGCAGCAGCGACTTGGTCTCGGCCGCCAGCACCAGGGCGATGAGGACCAGCAGGATGCCGATGCAGAGGGTGCCGATGCCGTCCCAGACGCCGTTGCCGGTGAGGATGGCCAGGCCGACGCCGAACAGGGCCAGGATCAGGCCGACCAGCGCGCCCAGGTCCTCCAGGAGGACGACCGGCAGCTCGGGCGCCTTGGCCCGGCGGACGAACTCCTTCCAGGACTGCTTGCCGCGCAGGTGGTTGGACTCCTTGATGGCCGTACGGAACGAGAAGCTCTCCGCGAGGATCGCGAAGACCAGTACGCCGACCGGCCACCACCAGTCGGTGAGCTCGTGCGGGTGCTTGATCTTCTCGTAGCCCTCGTACAGGGCGAACATCCCACCGAGCGAGAAGAGCACGATGGAGACGAGGAAGGCGTAGATGTAGCGCTCGCGGCCGTAGCCGAAGGGGTGCTCCGGGGTGGCCTGCCGCTTGGCCTTCTTGCCGCCGACCAGCAGCAGGCCCTGGTTGCCGGAGTCGGCGAGCGAGTGGACGCTCTCCGCCAGCATCGAGGACGAGCCGCTGAAGAGGAACGCGACGAACTTGGCGACCGCGATCGCGAGGTTCGCAGCGAGGGCCGCCACGATTGCTTTGGTTCCGCCTGACGCACTCATGGGTGCCGTCGTCCCTTCGTAGTTACGGTGCCGGGTCCGGCCGTACGGCGTTGGACGTACGGCCGCACATTGTGGCAGCAGCGGCGGCGGGGGCGGACGTCAGACGGTGGCAGGAGGGCGCCCGGACGGGTCTCAGGCCACCACGGTCGCCCGGAACACCGTGCCGGTTCCGGACAGTTCGACCGGTTCGCCCGCCGGGACGAAGACGGAGCGGCCGGGAGCGAGCAGGACCTCTCCGGCCTGCGGGGTCCCGGCGGTGGCGAGCAGGATCTGCGGGGTGGCCGCGGTGAGGTCGACGGGGGCCGCGGCCTCGGCCCGTACGAACCGGGAGAGCCGGAACTCCTCCACCGGAGTCTCGTAGACCTCCTCCCCGGACGGCGCGGCCTCCGGGCGCAGCACGGCCGGGTCGTCGGCCTCGAAGCGTACGACGCGCAGCAGTTCGGGCACGTCCACGTGCTTGGGGGTCAGCCCGCAGCGCAGGACGTTGTCGGAGTTGGCCATGATCTCCACCCCGAGTCCGGAGAAGTACGCGTGCGGGACTCCGGCTCCCAGGTAGAGGGCCTCACCGGGCTGGAGCACCACATGGTTGAGCAGCATCGCGGCGAGCACGCCCGGGTCGCCGGGGTAGTGGTGGGCGAGGGCGGCGTACGGGGCGTGGGCGCCGCCGAGCCGATCGCAAGCGGCTGTGGTCTCGTGCACGGTGGCGGCGATCTCGTCGCGGTCGGCGGTCAGCAGCGCCGTCAGCACCTCCCGCAGGGCCGCCTCCTCGGGGTGGGCGTGCAGCAGGTCGACATACGGCTTGAGCGTGTCCACGTTGAGGGCGGCGAGCAGTTCGGCGCTGGCGTCGGGGGCGCGGAAGCCGCACAGCCCCTCGAACGGGGTGAGCGCGCAGATCAGTTCGGGCTTGTGGTTGGCGTCGCGGTAGTTGCGGTGCGGCGCGTCGAGGGGGACGCCGGCGCGCTCCTCGGCCGCGAAGCCGTCGCGCGCCTGCGCGAGGTCGGGGTGGACCTGGAGGGAGAGCGGCGCGTCGGCGGCGAGGAGCTTCAGCAGGAACGGCAGCCGGGGGCCGAACCTCGCCACGGTGGCCGCGCCCAGCTCCCGTTCCGGATCGGCGGCGATGAGGGCGTCGAGCGGCCGCTCGGCACCGCCTCGGACGGCTCGCGAGGGCGCGCCGGGGTGGGCGCCCATCCACATCTCGGCCTGCGGCTCACCGGTGGGTTCGGTGCCGAGCAGGTGCGGGATGGCCGTCGGGGAGCCCCAGGCGTAGGGGCGGACGGTGTTGGAGAGGCGGTCCATGGAGCCTTCCTTCGACGTTCTGCGTTCTGCGCTGTACGTGCCGCGTCCTCGGACCGGTTCGGGCCCGTGGTTCCCGCCTACCGCGGCGGGTCGGCGGCCGTGCTGATCGGGGCATGGTCGCCGCCGCGTGCGTGCCCGCGATGTCCGTACGGGGTCCCTCAGGCGACGGGCGCGCGTACGGGGCTCCGCGGACAGGCCGCCCCTCCGGCTGCCGGCCGGCCGGGCCGGGTCGCCGGTCAGGCGGATTCGCGGCCGGAAGCGAGGGCGAGGTACCCGGCGGCGAAGTCCGTCACGGCGAGCAGTTCGGCGAACGCCTCCAGTTCGGTCGCCCCCTCCTCCGGTTCCAGTTCGCTGATGGTGGTGTCATGGCCGAGCGCCAGCTCCCGGGCGGCCGGGGCGGCGCTCAGCCCGCCGGTGGGACGGTCCCGCAGCAGGACGACCCGGGCGTGCAGGGCCTGCGCCTCCTCGACCCGGTCCCGGAAGAAGTCGTCGGGATCGGCCGCGGCCGCCAGGTCGCCGGCGAGCAGGACGCCATGCGCCGGCAGCGCCTCGGGCAGTTCCGCGGCGAGGGCCGGGCGGCCGGCGAGCTCGGCCAGTACGGCGGCGAACCGGCGGCCGATGGGCCCGGCCGCCACCGTCCCCTCGGTCCAGATGATCGGCAGGCTGTCGGCGAGCTCGGCGGCGAGCGTCTTGGCCGGGTTCTCGTAGGTGGCGACCGCCGGGCCGCACCGCTCGGCGGTCCGGTCGAGCCGGTCGGCCACCCGGTGCAGCGCCTCGGCCGGGGCGTCCAGCAGGCCGACCCGGTCGAGCAGGGCGAGCAGCGGGGTCAGCAGCGACCACAGGGCGCCGGGACTGGCGCCCGGCGTCTCCTCGTACAGCTCGTGCGGGGCGGTCGCCATCGGTACGACCAGTCCGTGCGCGCCTTCGACGGCCTCGGCGACCGGCGAGCCGGTCGGGGTGACGGCGACGACGGTGACCCCGCGCCGGTACGCCTGCTCGGCGAGCAGCCCGAGACCGGGTTCGGAGCCGTCGGTGGTGGCGATCAGCAGCAGGTCGACCGAGCCCGCCCAGCCCGGCAGCGTCCAGCGCAGGGCGCCCGCGGCAGGTGCGACGCCGGTCGGGTGCAGCCGCGTGACCGGCGCGGACGCCCCGGCGAGCGCGCCGACCAGATCGGCCACCCCGATGGCCGCCGTCCCGGGGCCGGCGACCAGGACGGCGCGGGGCCGCCCCTCGGGGCTCAGCGCGGAGACACCCGCCTCGGTGGCGTGCAGTACGGCGGTGCGGACCCGCGCCCCGGCCTCGGCCGCCCCGCGGAGGAGCCCGCGGCGGTCGGCCCGGGCCAGGGCGTCCGGGTCGTCGAGCAGGGACTCGTCGAACATGGGGTGGGCCTCCGATCGCCGTGCGGGCTGTGGCGGTACGGGTTGTCACGGGGCTCTTGCCCGCCCCACCGGCGTTTCACCGGACGGGCGGAAGCCGTGGAATGGGCGGGACCTGCGGAGGGACGGCCGGGGCGACCTGTGAGGGGGCGCCCTGTAGGGGGAGGGCGCCCGTGGTGGGGGCCCGTGGTGGGCGGGCTGAGCGTCGCTGGTGGACGGACTGTGCGGGGGGGCAGACGGGCTACTCGTACGCCGGGATGTCCCCACGGCCAGGATGACGGTACGGGGCGGGGTCGGCCCTACGGAGCCGAGTCCGGCGTACGGAGCCGGGTCGGCCGTACGGGGTCAGGAGGACCGTACGAGAGGGGATGCCGCGCTCGTACGCGGCCCCGGACTCGTACACGGCCCCGGGCTCGTAGGCGACTCCGGGCTCGTAGGCGGCCCTGGACTCGTACGGCTCCGGGCTCCGGCCTGCTTCCTGCGGCGGGCGGTGGCCCGGGTCCGGCGGCCGGCGGTCAGCCGGGGCGGCGCGCCTCGTCCACCAGGAGCACCGGGATGCCGTCGCGCACCGGGTAGGCGAGGCCGCAGGAGTCACCCGTGCAGACCAGCTCGGGGTTCTCGTCCGCCGTGCGGTCGTCGAGCGGGGCGTGGCAGGCGGGGCAGGCGAGGATCTCCAGGAGGCCGGCGTCGAGCGGCATGGGAGGGTCCTTTCACACAGGGGGGCGGGGCACTCGGGATACGGCACGCACGGAGCGCGGGGCGCAGGCGCCGGCCGGTGCCGGGATGCGTCGGGCCACGTCAGCCTACCGCCGAGGGGCTTGGCCGCCGTGTGCGGGCAGGCGACGGCGCGGCCCTTTCCGCGCCGTATCCCTCCGGTCGCCCTTCCGGCACCGGCTGCGGTGGCGGCCGGACTCGACCGGGTCCCCGACCTCCCCGTGGCAGTGGACCCGGCCGACCGGTCGTCAGGCCTCGGCGCGGACCAGGGCCAGCACCTCGTCGCGGAGCTTGGCCATCGTCGGCTCGTCGCGCGCCTCGACATTGAGGCGGAGCAGCGGCTCGGTGTTGGAGGGGCGGAGGTTGAACCACCAGTCGGCCGCCGAAACGGTCAGGCCGTCCATCCCGTCCAGGGTGACGCCGTCCCGGGCGGCGAAGGCCTCGCGCACCGCCGCGGTGCGGGCGCCCTGGTCGGCGACGGTGGAGTTGATCTCACCGGAGCCGGTGTAGCGGGCGTACTCCGCGACCAGCGAGGACAGCGGCTGGTCCTGGCCGCCGAGAGCCGCGAGTACATGCAGCGCGGCCAGCATGCCGGTGTCCGCGTTCCAGAAGTCCCGGAAGTAGTAGTGCGCCGAGTGCTCGCCGCCGAAGATCGCGCCGGTACGGGCCATCTCCTCCTTGATGAAGGAGTGGCCGACCCGGGTGCGCACCGGGGTGCCGCCGTGCTCACGCACCACCTCGGGCACCGACCAGGAGGTGATCAGGTTGTGGATGACCGTGCCGCCGGGGTGCTTGGCGAGCTCGCGGGCGGCCACCAGGGCGGTGATCGCGGACGGGGAGACCGGGTCCCCGTTCTCGTCCACGACGAAGCAGCGGTCGGCGTCGCCGTCGAAGGCGAGGCCGAGGTCGGCGCCCTCCTCGCGGACCCGGTGCTGGAGGTCGACCAGGTTCGCCGGGTCGAGGGGGTTGGCCTCGTGGTTGGGGAAGGTGCCGTCCAGTTCGAAGTACATCGGGACGAGGGTGAGCGGCAGTCCGTCGAAGACGGTGGGGACGGTGTGGCCGCCCATGCCGTTGCCCGCGTCCACCACGACCTTCAGCGGCCGGATCGCGGTGAGGTCGACCAGGGACTTCAGATGGCCCGCGTAGTCGGCGAGGGTGTCGCGGGTGCGCAGGGCGCCCGGGACGGGCGCGTCGGCCGGGACGCCGTCGCGCTGCCACTCCTCGACCAGGGCGCGGATCTCGGAGAGCCCGGTGTCCTGGCCGACCGGGGCGGCGCCGGCCCGGCACATCTTGATGCCGTTGTACTGGGCGGGGTTGTGCGAGGCGGTGAACATGGCGCCCGGCAGCCCGAGCGCCCCGGAGGCGTAGTAGAGCTGGTCCGTCGAGCAGAGGCCGATCAGGGTGACGTCCGCGCCACGGGCCGCCGCGCCACGGGCGAAGGCGTCGACGAGGCCGGGCGAGGAGGGGCGCATGTCGTGTCCCACGATGAGGGCGCTCGCACCGGTCACCTCGGCGAAGGCGGCGCCGAGCAGCCGGGCCAGCGGTTCGTCCCACTCCTCCGGCACGACCCCGCGCACGTCATACGCCTTCACGATCCGAGACAGATCAACCGACACGTCCTCGACCCACCCTCCCACAGCCCTGTACTGGGTGAACAAACTACCCGCAGGTCACCACCCCCCAGTTCCTGGGCCGGGGATCCTGCCGCGCGGCAGGGAGAAGCAGAGGCCGACGGCAGGGAGAAGCAGAGGCCGACGGCCTACGCGGGGTGGGACGTGAAGGTGGGGGGTTACGAGTCCGGTGACCGCAGCACGCGGAGGTGGCCGCGTCGGCCGACCTCCACCGGGTCCCCGCCGCGTCCGCCGTTCTTGCCGCCGGACTGGGCGGCGCGCTCCTGCGGGCGGGCCGCCTCGCGGACGGCGTTGGCGAGGGCCTCCAGGTCGTCGCCGCTGGGGCGGGCCGGGCCCGAGGCGTCGGAGAGGCGGACGACCTCCCAGCCGCGCGGCGCGGTCAGGCGCTCACTGTGCTCGGCGCAGAGGTCGTAGCAGTGGGGTTCGGCGTAGGTGGCGAGCGGGCCGAGGACCGCGGTCGAGTCGGCATAGACGTACGTCAGTGTCGCGACGGCAGGGCGGCCGCACGCGGTGCGCGAACAGCGACGTACAGGGCTCACGATGTTGGACGGTACCGCACTCTTGAGCGGGCCGCGACGACTCTCCACCACGTCACCCGCCCGTGTCGTGGCGTGATGTCCGCCACACCGGCCGTCGAGCGCCCCGGTTCGACCAGCGGAAAGAGCGGCGGTGCGGGCGTTCACGCGACTGGAACCGGACACCAGACCGAACGAATCCGGTCGTTCGGGCGGCGCGCCCGCTCAGGTGCCGCCGGTCGGCCGTACGCAACCGTGACCGGAACGTTCACTCCGCGACATACGGGCGTGAGCCGCGGACCCGAGGGATGCCGGGGTGCGCCCGAGGTAGACCACGGGTGTCGCGGGGGGGGCTGGGGTGGGGTGTCGCGGGGGGGCTGGGCGGGCGTCGGACCGGGCCAGGTGGGTGGTGGGCGGCTACGCTGCCGTAGTGATGGACAGTCCCGTACCGCCCCGTCCGGCCGAGCCTCGGCCGCGCCGCCGAGACCGCCATGGTCGAGGGATGCGCGGGCCCGTGGCACCGCCGCAGGTGCCGCTCTCGGTGACCCGTTCCGACACCTTCCGCGACCTGGTGCAGGACTCGGTCGAGCGGCTGGAGCGGCACTGGCCGCAACTCGCCGAGGTGGACTTCCACGTGCTGGAGGTGCCCCAGCCGACGGACGAGTCGGTTCCGCTGGGCAGCTCCGCCCCGGCCGACCGCGACCGGCCGGCCCGGGTCGTGGTGTACCGCCGCCCGGTGGAGCTGCGGGCCAAGACCCGGGACGAGCGTGCGCTGCTGGTCCACGAGGTGGTGGTCGAGCAGGTCGCGGAGTTGCTGGGCCTCGCCCCGGAGTCGGTCGACCCCCGCTACGGCCAGGACTGAGCCCGACACTCGCTACGGCCGGCTCGCGCCTACGGCCAGGACGGGGCCTCACCTTCGCTACGGCCGGGGCCTCACTACAGCCCGATCTCCGCTACGGTCCGCCCCTCGCTTACGGCCAGAGGTGGGAGTCGCCGGGCGGGCTTGGTCGGGGCGGTGCTTTCTTGCTCGCTTGCTTGCTTGCTTGCTGCGCCTGGGCTGTCTTGTTGGCTTGCTTCCTGCGCCTGGCCCGCCCGCCCGCTGCTTCCTATTTGGGCAACGAATCGGAGGGGTGCTGGAGTGCCCGGTTGGCGAGGACTCGCCACACGCGTTGCGGTCGTCAGTCGGTGAGCACGGTGAGGTCCTGGCGGGCGGTGGGGATCTCCACGGTGCCGTGGTCGTCCTCCAGGGGCTGGACGGTGAACATCGGGATGCCCTCCTGAGGCTCGGCGAGCATGCGGGCCGCGTAGACCGGGCCGCCGGAGACGGTCTCGGCGGTCAGGGCGTAGGTGCCCTTGAGGCCGGCCGGGGTGGGAGGGGTGACGGCCGTCGTGGTGCCGCGCTTGACGGTGTAGGTCTTGGTGGCCGGGGTGCCACCCTCGGTGCCGGCGGAGGCGGTGACCTTCACCTGGGCGTCCGCGGTGAGCGCGGTGAGGGTGAGGGTGCTGCCCTTGGCGGAGCTGCCGGCGGCGGTGGCTCGCTCGCCGATCGGGCCGCCGGCCGGGATGAAGGCCGTCTCCTGGTTGTCACCTGAGCCTCGGGTCACTTTCAGGGCGGCGACGACCGGGGTCTTGCGGCCGGGCTGGGCGGGGGTGAGGAGGAGGGTGCCGGCCTCGCCGCGGGTGAGGTTCTTGAGGTCCACGGCGGCGGTCATCCCTGCCTTGACGTGCAGGGACTGGGCGGCGGCCGGGGTCACCGTACTGGTCTTGCCGGCGAGCTGGATCCTCAGGTCGGCGTCGCTCTCACCGGGCGCGTGGGCCACCAGCCGTACCGAGGTGGCGTCGGCCGGGATACCGGGGAGGACCAGGCTGCCGGACGGATCGGCCGAGGCGGTCAGCCAGTCGCTGCCCTGCTCGTCGTGGGCCGCGCGGACGGCGGCGCCGAGCCTGCCGGCGCGGGTGGTCACATGGACGGTGACGTCCTCGGTCGCCTTCTCGGCGGTCAGCGTGGAGAGGAGGACGGGCACGCTGGAGCGGGGCGGGACGGTGACACCCTCGGTGAGTGGGGATTTGAGCTCGCCCTCGGGGCCGTAGAGGTCGATGTCGGCGACCACGGCGGCGTCGTCCGGGTTGGTGAGGTGGACGTAGTCCTGGCGCTCGGCGGAGGTGGAGGCGCCGGGAAACCAGAGGTCGGTGTCGGGCGCGGGGCAGCTCAGACCGAGCATGCCGCGGCCGTCGCCGCCGGAGACGGTGGTGGTCTGCTGGGTCGTCCAGCCGGGGGCCGCGGCTCCGGTCGCTCTGCCGATCAGGGCGGTCGCGTCACCGCCGTCGGTCTCCAGGCCGACGGGCTTGCCCGGCTGGGTGAGGGTGAGGAGGGGCTTGGCGGCCGTTGCTTTCGCGTCGGGGGTTTGCTTCTTGTCTTTGGGGGTGGGCTTGTTGGGGGTGGTAGTCGCTGCGGGGTAGAGGTCGGCGCGGGGGGTGGTGGGGGTGGTGGAAGTGCCCGCGCCGTCGGCGGTCCGGGACGTCCCGGGGGTGCCGGTCGGGGTGAAGGAGGTGTAGGTCGTGTCCGCGACCTCGGAGTCGCTGGGCGCGGGGCAGAGCAGGCCGGTCCGCTCGACCGGGAGCCGGGTGCGGGAGCCGGTGGAGGCGGCCGGCTTGCCGTCGGCGCTCGTCCCCGGGGAGGCGGGAGCGGTGAGGGTGGCGAAACCGGTGACGGCGGCGAGGGCGGTGGCGACGGCGGCGAGGGAGAGGGTGGTCCGGTTCACTGGTCGCTGCTCCCATCGGGCCGCTGGTGGTGGCGGCGCTGCTGCTCGTCGTCGTACGGGTAGCCGTAGGGCTGCTGGTCGTAGCCGGTGGAGGGGGTGTTCCCGGTCGGCTGCTGGTCGTGGGCGGGAGGCTGTTGGGCGTACGGGGGGTGGGTGGGGTCGGCGGGCGGGTACTGCTGGTAGGGGTCGGCTTCGGGGTAGCCGGGCTGGGGCTGCCCGTACGCGGCCTCGGTTCCGTAGCCGTAGCCGTAGCCGGACGGGTCGCCGTACACGTACGGGTCCTCGTGCGGCTGGTGCGGCGGGGCGTCGTCCCACTGGGCGTGCGCGGGTTGGGCGGGGACCTGGCCGTAGTCGGCGGGGTCGGGGGTGGTGGCGGGCGGGGACTGGTACGGGCCGGGGTAGGCGTAGGGGTCGGTGTCCGGGGTGGGGGCGGATGGGGTGGGGGCGGATGGGGGGTGGGGGGCGGTGTCCGGGGAAGGGTCGGGGGTTTCGGTGGCGGCGGCTGCGGCGCGGAGGCGGCGGGCTCGGCGGCTGTCTCCGGCCAGGTCCTCGGCGGTGACGACGGGCTGCTGCTCCTCGTCCGGGAGGTCGTCGTCCACGGTGCGGCGGCGGCCGGGCAGGGCGAGCACGAAGAGCACCAGGAGGAGCAGGCACTGGGCCCAGATCCAGGCGGTGTGGGTGAGGGGAGGGTGGTAAGTGAGGTCGAGGCGGCCGGCGGTGGCGGGGAGTTCGAAGCCTTGGGCCCAGCCGTCGACGGTCGTCTTCTTCAGCGGGCTGCCGTCCAGGGTGGCTTGCCAGCCGTCCTCGGCACGGTCGGCGATGCGCAGCGTGCGGCCGGCCGGGCCGGCGGGCAGCTTGGTGTGGGCCTCGACGGGGCCGGAGGGGACCGCCACGCGTTCGGCGGCTTCGCCGGGGGCCTGGCCCTCGGTGGCCGGGGGGACGATGACGGCGCGGGAGACCTGGCGGTCCAGTCGCCAGAGCGCGCTGCCGTCGAGCTGGCTGAGCCGGCTGAGGCCGGGGGTGGTGTCCAGGACCCGGCCGACCTCGCGGGGCGCGCCGTCGCGGACCAGGACGTACCGGATCCCGAAGCCGCTGAGCTGGTCGGTCTGGTCGGCCCCGGAGCCGCCGACCAGATGGGCGACGACCTTGTCGAGGCGGGGGTCGCCGTCCCCGGCGGCGGTCAGTTCGGCGTCGCCGAGCCGGGCGCCGGAGCCGCGGAGCAGGGTGTAGGAGACCTCGGCGGGCGAGGTGGCGGCCAGCACCAGGGTGCGGGGCTGGTCGCTGCTGGTGGCGCTCTCCTCGGCGACGAAGGCGGGCACCTGGACGGGGTCGCGCCGCTGGAGTGGGCCGTCGGCTCCGCCGATCGCCCAGGTGGCGGCGGCGACCAGCGGGCCGGCCGCGGCGGCGAGGGCGATCAGTACGGCGAGGGGCTGGCGCCAGCCGAAGGACTGGGCGCCGACCCGGGTGCGGCCGCCCTCGGCGCCGAGCATGCCGGCGGCGATCAGGGCGAGCCCGTAGACCAGGGTGGCTGGGCCGGCCCAGCCGTCGGCGGAGCCGTTGACCAGGACGGCGAGGAGGAGTGCGGTGAGGGCGGTGGCCCAGGTGGTGAGGACGGCGAAGCGGCGGTCGGCGCGGAGCAGGGCGGCGAGGGCGGCCAGCACCAGGCCGATGAGCAGCAGTCCGCCGATGGTGCCGGGGCCGCCGGGGCTGGTGCCGAGCAGGTCGAGGGCGGAGGCGGGGGCGGGGGCGGTCTCCGCGCCGGCCTCGGTGAGGAGGCGGGCCGGGTCGGTGAGCAGGGTCAGCGACCAGGGGGCGAGGAGCAGGAGGGGGGTGCCGAGGGCGGCGAGGAAGCGCAGGCCGTAGGCGGGGAGGTCGGTGCGGCGCAGGGCCAGGGCGGCCAGTCCGAGGACGAGGGCGAGCGGCCAGACGACCGGGGTGAACGCCGTGGTGAGGGTGAGCAGGAAGGCGTACGCCCAGGTGGCGCGCCAGCTGCCGCGGGGGGCGCCGCTCTTACCGCCGTGGCGCAGCCCGTAGGCGGCGGCCGCGGCGCGGGCCATGAGCGGCAGCAGTACGGCGAGGATCGCGGTGCCGAGCCGGCCGGTGGCGAGTGCCCCGGTGGCGGCGGGCAGGAAGGCGTAGGCGACCGCGCCCCAGGCGCGCAGCAGCCGGGAGCCGACCAGCGGGCGGGATGCGAGGTAGGCGGTGACGCCGGCCAGCGGGACGGAAGCGACCAGCAGCATGGTGACGGCGGCGCCGGGTGAGCCGAGGAGGAGGGTGGAGAGGGCGGCGAGCAGGGCGAGGTAGGGCGGCCCCGGCTGGGTGCCGCCGGTGCCGAGAGGGTGCCAGGCGTCCGCGTACCGGCTCCAGAGCTCGCCGAGGGCCTCGGGGGCGGGTAGCAGGGCGCCGCCGGCCAGCGCGCCGGAGCCGAACAGCGCGCGGCAGGCGGCCAGCGCCACCAGGAGCAGTAGGACGAAGAGGACGGGGCCGGGTTTGCGGGCGATCTTCTTCAGCCGGGCGAACTGCTCGACTTCGAGGAAGTCGGCGTCGTCGCCGCCGGGTCCGGATTCGACGGCGCCGTGCCGGGAGCCGGTGTCGGTGTCGGAGCCGCCGAAGTTGGCGGTGACCTGTTCGACGGTGGCGCGGACGGTGGCGCCGGGCGGCGGGAAGAGCGGGCGCAGTTCGCGCGGGTCGGTGTCCCGGAGGGCGCGGGCCTTGCGGGCGGCGAGGATGCGGCCGGGGCGCAGCAGGGTGGCGGTGAGTCCGGCGACCTCGTCGAGGGCTTGGCCGGGGGCCTTGCCGAGGAGGTAGGCGAGGGTGCGCAGCACGGTGCCGACGAGGAGCCGGACCAGGGTCCAGGGCAGTGCGGCGCCGCGGGTGTTGGCGAGCAGGGTGTAGACGGCGCCGGCCTTGTCGACGCGGTGCGGGCTGGCGGCGGACCGGCCGACGCAGTCGACGGTGCGGCGCTCCCGGGCGGAGGCCTCGGCGTGCCGGACGACGGCGTCGGGGGCGACCAGCACCCGGTGGCCGGCCAAGTGGGCGCGCCAGCAGAGGTCGATGTCGTCGCGCATCAGGGGCAGTCGGCGGTCGAAGCCGCGGAGCTGTTCGAAGACGTCGCGGCGGATCAGCATGCCGGCGCTGGAGACGGCGAGGACGGGCCGGACCTGGTCGTGCTGGCCCTGGTCCTGTTCGCGGCGGTCCAGGCCGGTCCAGCGGCGGCCGCTGTTGGCGATGGAGACGCCGACTTCGAGCAGCTGCTTGCGGTCGTACCAGCCGCGCAGTTTGGGGCCGATGACGGCGGCGTGCTCGTCGGCGTCGGCGACGCGCAGGAGTTCGGTGAGGGCGCTCGCCTCGGGGGCGGCGTCGTCGTGGAGCAGCCAGAGCCACTGCACCGGTTCGCCGTACGGGAGTTCGGGCAGGTCGTAGGCGTCGTCGTTCCAGCTGCGGGTGACCGGGTCCCAGCCGCTGGGGCGTTTGAGGTAGGGCAGCTCTTCGGGGCCGAGGACGGGGGCGGTGCGGGCGGCCTCTTCCACGGCGGCCCCGAAGCCGGTGCGTCGGGCCAGGTGCAGCACCCGCTCGTCGCCGATCGCGCCGGCGACCAGTCGTGCGGAGTCGTCGGCGCTGCCGGTGTCGGCGGCGACGGCGTTCTGCACGGGCCGGTCCTGTCCGAGCAGCCCGGCGAGCACGTCCGGCAGCCAGCGCGCCCCGTCGTGGGAGACGAGCACGGCGGTGACGACATGGCGCGGGAACTCGGGCGCCTGGGTGGGCGCTGCGGGCGGGAACGCGGCTGTGGTGGCGGACATCGGGGTACGGGCCCTCCGGCCGGGTGTTCGCGCCCGTTTGAGGGGCGTCGGAGCGTCGTGGATGGGGCCCCACACTAGTAGCTGGCAGCACAGCGGTCCGCCGCCTGTGGACAACGGCGGCGGGAGGCCGGGAGTTGTCCACAGGCGACGGACCGGGGTCCACGGGTCTGCGATTGTGGTGGGAGCGGTGAGGCGGGGCGGTCACCACAGCTTCGGTGCCGCGAGCCGCGACGCCGTCAGGTGGCGAGTCGCGTCGGCAGACGTCGAGCCCGGTCGGCGTCCGGCCGTTGGGCTCGGGGTGGCGGGCGGGGCGGCCCCGATGGGTTCGGCGGTGGCCGGAGCAGGGTTCGGCGGTAGCCGAGGCTGGGTTCGGCGGTAGCCGGGGCCGGTGGCTGATGGTCGCTCGACCGGGGCCGGGGTCGGGGCCGGGCCGGTGCTCGCGGCCGCCGCGGTGGACGGTGGCCGGGCGGGCGGTGGGCGTGCCGCGGGGCAGCCGGGACCGGGCGGGATCCACCGCGGGGGCGGTGGTTCAGACGGCCGCGGTCGGGCGGCTGCGATCGGACGACCGGACGGCCACGATCAGACGGCGGCTTTCTTCAGGCGGCGGCGCTCGCGCTCGGAAAGACCGCCCCAGATTCCGAATCTCTCGTCATTGGCGAGGGCATACTCAAGGCATTCCGAACGGACTTCGCACGCGAGGCAGACCTTCTTGGCCTCACGTGTCGAACCGCCCTTCTCGGGGAAGAAGGACTCCGGGTCGGTCTGGGCGCACAACGCGCGCTCCTGCCAACCGAGTTCCTCATCCGCGTCCTCGACCAGCAGTTCCTCGAACAACTCGGTCATGTGCGCCCCTCGTCGTCTTTGCGTCCCCGTGATCGGTCGTTTCTGGAATTCGGCCGAACGACACGGGCGAAATTACAAGTGCGGTGCTCCGGGCTCAAGCCGGATTGACGGTCCGGCCCGGTATTCACTCTGCGGAACCAAGGCTATGCGGAAAGTGTTCACATCGCCAAAAATGAGACACAAGCCCACCAGCCTGCCCGCACTCCTCCTTTCGGCACCTCTTGCCGTGCCCTTAAGGAGAGACGTGCACGTCTTCGATCGTGTTGCGGTCCGGCCGGGGAAGCGACTCGGATCACAGTCAGGTCACGAGGGCGCGACGATGTTTGCGCGGGTGGTTGCTGCGCCATGTGTCCCGCCTACCGCAAGCACAAACCTTTCTCCCGTCGAGGTAACCGGAAGAGGTGAAACATTCCCCCCAAACCGGTCATTGGGTTGACAGAAGGGAACGCCTCCCGTCACCTTTGATGGCATGCCAGCGACCTCAGTGCTCTCCACGGACCCCATGGGTGGGTTCCGCAGCGCTGTCCGCCGTGCGGGCGCGGCCCGTGCGCAGCGCCACGGTCGCTGTCGCTGTCTCTGCGCGAGCTGTTGATCCACCGAGGGTCCGGCTCGCTTTTCCGCGTTCGCCGCGCACTCTCGCGGCCTGCCCTCCTCCCCGCGTACGGGCTCCGCGCACATCGCGGTGTGTGACCGCACCGCCGCCGTCGTAGCCGGAGAACCCGTCCGCACCCCGTATCCACGCGTCGCCCGCCCGGCCGCGGCGCGTCCACTCCGCTCAGCCGAGGAACCACCGCACCCCCATGAGCAGCGCATCCCCCACCTCCGCCGCCGCCCCCACCCCCGCCATGCCCGCGCCCGCCGCCGGTGACAGCGATGTGCAGATCGGGGGCGATCTGCTGTCCGTACCGCATCTGCTCCAGCCGGCGAAGGAGCACCCGGAGACGGTGGCCGAGTTCGTGGGGCTGGCGCGGTCCCTCGCGGCCGACCGCGGGCAGTGGGAGCACCTGGTCGCGTACGACGCCACCAGCCGCTGGTACCACCGGCTGCGCACCGGGCCTGGATACGAGGTCTGGCTGCTGTCCTGGGTGCCCGGTCAGGGTTCGGGGCCGCATGATCACGGGGCGTCGTCCGGGGTGCTCACCGTGCTCTCGGGCGAGCTGACCGAGCGCTCCCAGGGGGGCGTGCGGGTGCTCGGAGAGGGCGCGCAGCGGGTGCTCGCGCCGGGGTACGCGCATGAGGTCGTCAACGACTCGCTGGAGCCGGCCGTCAGCCTGCACGTCTACTACCCGGGCCTGACCGAGATGCCGGTGCGGGAGGCGGGAGAGGTGGCCGGAGCGGGGGCGGTGGCTGAGGCGGGAGTGGGGACGGTGGCCGGGGCCGGTGCCCCGCACGGGCGGGATGTCGTACCCGCCTGACAGACTGGCACCCATGCGCATTGTGGTTCTGGCCGGGGGCATCGGCGGTGCCCGTTTCCTGCGCGGCCTTCGGCAGGCCGCTCCCGACGCGGACGTCACGGTCGTCGGCAACACCGGTGACGACATCCATCTGTTCGGGCTGAAGGTCTGCCCCGACCTCGACACGGTGATGTACACCCTCGGCGGCGGCATCAACGAGGAGCAGGGCTGGGGGCGGGCGGACGAGACGTTCCATGTCAAGGAGGAGCTGGCCGCGTACGGGGTGGGGCCCGGCTGGTTCGGGCTGGGCGACCGGGACTTCGCCACCCATATCGTGCGCACCCAGATGCTGGCCGCGGGCTATCCGCTGAGCGCGGTGACCGAGGCGCTGTGCGACCGCTGGAAGCCGGGGGTCCGGCTGCTGCCGATGTCCGACGACCGGGTGGAGACCCATGTCGCCGTGGACGTGGACGGCGAGCGCAAGGCGGTGCACTTCCAGGAGTACTGGGTGCGGCTGCGGGCCTCGGTGGACGCCCATGCGGTAGTGCCGGTCGGCGCCGAGCAGGCCAGGCCCGCGCCCGGGGTGCTGGAGGCGATCGCCGAGGCGGACGTGGTGCTCTTCCCGCCGTCGAACCCGGTGGTGTCCATCGGCACCATCCTCGCCGTGCCCGGTATCCGGGAGGCCATCGCCGACGCCGGGGTGCCGGTGGTCGGCCTCTCCCCCATCGTCGGCGGCGCCCCGGTGCGCGGGATGGCCGACAAGGTGCTGGCGGCGGTCGGGGTGGATGCGACGGCGGCCGCGGTGGCCGCGCACTACGGCTCCGGGCTGCTGGACGGCTGGCTGGTGGACACGGTGGACGCGGGTGTGGCGGCCGAGGTGGAGGCGGCGGGCATCCGCTGCCGTGCCGTACCGCTGATGATGACCGACCTGGACGCGACCGCGGCGATGGCCCGGGAGGCGCTGGCGCTCGCCGAGGAGGTACGCGGATGAGCGCGCCGGGGATGTCGGGGACGCGGGAGGGGTACACGGAGCGGGATCACGCTGCGGCGCCGGAGGAGGCCGCGGGGCCGGAGGGGGCCGGGGCGCCTTCCTTCCGGGTGTGGGCGCTGGGCGGGCTGCCGGAGGTGCGGCCCGGGGACGAGCTGGCCAAGCTGATCGCCGCCGCCGAGCCCGGGCTGGTCGACGGCGATGTGCTGCTGGTCACCTCGAAGATCGTCAGCAAGGCGGAGGGCCGGATCGTGGCGGCCGGTGACCGGGAAGCCGCGATCGACGCGGAGACCGTGCGGGTGGTCGCCCGGCGCGGGGCCCTGCGGATCGTGGAGAACCGGCAGGGGCTGGTGATGGCCGCCGCCGGCGTGGACGCCTCCAACACGGCCGCCGGCACGGTGCTGCTGCTCCCCGAGGACCCGGACGCCTCGGCGCGCGCGCTGCGCACCGGGCTGCGGGACACCCTCGGGGTGGACGTCGGCGTCATCGTCACCGACACCTCCGGCCGCCCCTGGCGCAGCGGGCTGACGGACATCGCGATCGGCGCGGCCGGGGTGCGGGTCCTGGACGATCTGCGCGGCGGCACCGACGCGCACGGCAACCCGCTGAACGCGACGGTGGTGGCGAGCGCGGACGAACTGGCCGCCGCCGGAGACCTGGTGAAGGGCAAGACGGCGGGGCTGCCGGTGGCGGTGGTCCGGGGCCTGCCCCACCTGGTGCGCGAAGGGGAAGACGGTGACGCGGGGGCGCGGGCGCTGGTGCGGGGTGCGGCGGACGACATGTTCCGGCTGGGCACCTCGGAGGCGGTCCGGGAGGCGGTCGGACTGCGCCGCACGGTACGGGAGTTCACCGACGAGCCGGTGGACCCGGGCGCGGTGCGGCGGGCGGTGGCCGCCGCGCTGACCGCCCCGGCGCCGCACCACACCACGCCCTGGCGGTTCGTGCTGCTGGAGTCGGCCGAGTCGCGGGTGCGGCTGCTGGACGCCATGCGGGACGCCTGGGTGGCGGACCTGCGGCGGGACGGGCGTTCGGAGGAGTCGGTCGCCCGCCGGGTGCGCCGCGGCGAGGTGCTGCGCCGGGCCCCGTATCTGGTGGTGCCCTGTCTGGTGACGGACGGCTCGCACCATTACGGGGACGAGCGGCGGGACACCGCCGAGCGGGAGATGTTCGTGGTCGCGGCGGGCGCCGGGGTGCAGAACCTGCTGGTGGCGCTGGCCGGTGAGCAGCTGGGCTCGGCCTGGGTGTCGTCCACGATGTTCTGCCGGGAGGTGGTCCGCGAGGTGCTTCGACTGCCGGAGCACTGGGACCCGATGGGCGCGGTGGCGGTGGGCCGCCCGGCCGTGGCCCCCGCCCTCCGGCCGCCGCGTCCGACGGAGGCGTTCATCGAGGTGCGCTGAGGAGCCCCTCGCAGGGACGGCTCAGAGGGCGGCGATGTTGCCGGGGGTCATCCTGGGTGCGCGGCGGGGTGGGGTGCGGCCGCTGAGCAGGATGAGGCGGGCGGCGCGGTGCCGCTGGCCGGCGTACGGCTCCAGGAGCGCCAGCATCTCCTCGTCGTCGGCCTGGCGGCGGTCGGCGAGGGCGTGGCCGACGATGCCCGGCAGGTGGTAGTCGCCGACCGACACCTCGTCCGGGGCGCCGTTGCTGCGCTGGACGGTCTCGGCGGAGGTCCAGGGCCCGATGCCGGGGATCAGCTCCAGGCGCCTGCGGGCCTCCGGCGGGGGCATCGCGGCGGCCTCCTCCAGCCGCCGGGCCACCCGTACCGCCCGCAGGATGGTGCCGGAGCGCTTGGCGTCCACACCGGCGCGGTGCCACTCCCAGGAGGGGATGAGGGCCCAGGTGCGGGGCTCGGGGACGACGTACAGCCTGCCTCCGTGCGGGCCGGGCGCGGGCTCGCCGTACTTGCGCAGCAGCAGCCGCCAGGCCCGGTAGGCCTCGTCGGTGGTGACCTTCTGCTCCAGGATCGACGGGATCAGCTCGGCCATGACCAGCCCGGTCCGGGTGAGGCGGAGGCCGGGGCGGCGGCGCTCGGTGGCGGCCAGGAGGCGGTGGCGGGGGGTGAAGGCGGCCGGGTCGTCGTCGGCGCCGAGGAGTGCGGGGAGCGCGTCGAGCAGCCACTCGGCGCCGGGCCCCCAGGCCTCGGCCCGTACCGTCCCGGCCCGGGCGGCGACCCTGAGGGTGCCGGGCCCGGCCGGGGTGCGGCTGGTCCGCCAGATCGAGCCGTCCGGCGCGGCGTGGAAGGCGGGGTCGCCGGGGCCGCGCCGCAGCGGGCCGAGGGTCAGCCCCAGGTCCAGCGGCCAGGGCGGGGTCCACTCCCGGGTACGGGAGGGGTCCGGGGAGCCGGCGGCCGAGGCGGTCTTCTGGACGGGGACGGGTGCGTGGGTGGGTACGGAGACATGGCCGACTACGGGGACATGGCCACCGCGCACACCGGTGCGGGTGGGCCGGGGCCCGGGGGCGTAGCGGCCTGCCACGTTTCGTCGCCGCCGTTCGTCGAGGTGAAACTGGATCCTGTGATTCCGCTTGTGCGGGACCCTTGAGAGGGTAGCCCCGGACCGGACGGAGTCCGGCCCGGCGGGGGCGCTACTGGTCGGAGGAGAAGCGCACCGCGCAGTCGGGGATACGCGCGTCGCACCACACCCGTACGCCGTCGCGCAGCTCGTTGTCGGCGCCGACCTCCGCGCCGTCGCCGACGACCGCGCCATGCAGCACGGTGCGGGCGCCGATCCGGGCGCGCTCGCCGATCAGCGAGTCGGTGACCACCGCGCCGGCCTCCACAACCGCGCCGGCCAGGACCGTGCTGCCCTCGATCCGGGCACCCGCGCCGACCACCGCGCCCGCGCCGACGACGGTGCCGCCGGTCAGCTTGGCGTCCGCGGCAACCTCGGCGCCGTCCAGCACCAGCCGTTCGCCTCGGCGGCCGGGCACCGCCGGGGAGGGGGCGCGGCCGAGCACCAGGTCGGCGGAGCCGCGGACGAAGGCCTGCGGGGTGCCCAGGTCCAGCCAGTAGGTGGAGTCGACCATGCCCTGGAGGTGGGCGCCGTCGGCGAGCAGACCGGGGAAGGTCTCGCGTTCGACGGAGACGGGCCGGCCGGCCGGGATGGTGTCGATGACCGAGCGGCGGAAGACGTACGCCCCGGCGTTGATCTGGTCGGTGACGATCTCCTCGGGCGTCTGCGGCTTCTCCAGGAAGGCGGTGACCCGGCCGGTCGCGTCGGTCGGGACCAGGCCGAAGGCGCGCGGGTCCTCGACCCGGG
Organism: Streptomyces sp. NPDC046887; assembly: GCF_040644755.1. Lineage (NCBI taxonomy): Bacteria > Bacillati > Actinomycetota > Actinomycetes > Kitasatosporales > Streptomycetaceae > Streptomyces > Streptomyces sp. NPDC046887. Next base: position 176,634 of record NZ_JBEYXH010000011.1, on the reverse strand, counting down.
TGAGGTGGAGGGAGACGTCCGCGCCGGAGGTCTCATGGGTGTCCACCAGGGCCTTGATGTCCAGCCCGGTCAGGATGTCGCCGTTGAAGATCAGCACCGGCTCGTCGGGGCCGGAGCGCAGCCGCGAGGCCACGTTGCGGATGGCGCCGCCGGTGCCGAGCGGGTCGACCTCGGTCATGTACTCCAGGTGCAGGCCGAGGGAGGAGCCGTCGCCGAAGTACGGCTCGAAGACCTCCGCGAGGTAGGAGGTCGCCAGCACGATGTGCTCGACGCCGGCCGCCCGGGCGCGGGCCAGCTGGTGGGTGAGGAAGGGCACACCCGCGGCCGGGACCATCGGCTTGGGGGTGTGGACCGTCATCGGACGCAGCCGGGTGCCCTTGCCACCGACCAGGAGGATCGCTTCTGTCACCTGTCGTCTCTGCTTCCTGCTGGGTCCGGTCGATGGGCCACCTCGGTCGTATGACCGACACGAGCGGACAGTGTAGGCAGACGGCGGGCGGGCGCCCGGTGCCCGCCCGGGCGGCACCGGGGCGGACACCGGACCCGGGCGGGGGTGACGGTCGCGGTCGGGGCGGGCGGGTCAGCGCCCCTGGAGCCTGGCGGCGGTGGAGCGGGCGGTGCCGAGGCGGCCGTAGAGCTTGGCGCCCGGGCACTCGGTGGAGAAGCCGTCGCGGTGGCCCGAGATGACGTTCATCTTGACCCGTACGCCCTTCTTGTACAGGTTCGAGCCGCCCGAGGTGAGGGTGACGGTGCCGCTCGGGTTCTTGCCCCAGAGGCCGAGCTTCCAGGCGGTGAGCTTGGCGACGCCGTTGACCGCGGCCGCGGGCGGGGTGGTGGAGCCGTAGGTGCCGAGCACCACGACGCCCATGCTGTTGGAGTTGAAGCCGAGGGTGTGGGCGCCGAGCACCGCCTTGGCCACGCCTCCCGCCCGGCCTTCGTAGATCTTTCCGCACTTGTCGACGGCGAAGTTGTAGCCGAAGTCGCGCCAGCCGCTGCTCTTGACGTGGTAGCGGTAGATGCCGCGCAGGACGGAGGCGGACTGGCCGCAGGAGTAGTTGTTGCCGGTGGCGCTGTGGTGGACGAACGCGGCCTGCACCGACTTGGTGTAGACGAAGTTCTTCTCCCGCATGCTCTCGTCGGCGCCCCAGCCCTTGCGGGTGGTGATGCCCGGTCGCGGGCCGACGTACGGCTTGGCGGCGGGCACCTGGCCGGCCTGCCCGCTCAGTTCGGCCGCCTGCTCGCTCAGTTCGGCCGCCTCCTCGGCGTACAGCGCCTCGGTCTCGGCCTTCGACAGCTCGGGGATCTCCAGCGCGCCCAGTGGGGCGTGCTCGGCGTTGACGGCGGAGGCGGCGGACTCCTCGGCGGTCAGCATGGAGCCGGTGAGCGGGCTGTCGGCGGCGGTCTCCCCGCTGCCCGGCTGGGGCTCGATGGAGGTGTTCCCGGGGGTGGTGGTGCTTCCCGTGCCGGGGGTGGCGGCGGGGTCGTCGCCCGGGTCGACCAGGTCCACCCGCAGGCCGCGCGGGAGGGGGGTGGCGGTGGTGGAGCCGTCGCCGGGGGCCTCGCCCCGTACCCGCACCTCGACGCCGTCCGAGGGGTTCACCCACAGCGGGGCGGTGGAGCCGCGCAGGGTGTCCGCGTCGCCCTCGGCGGTGCCGGCGTCGGCGCCGTGCGCCTCGTTGTGGGTCTCCAGGTCCTGCCAGTCGGACCAGTCCCCGGTGGCGACGGCCCGGGTGCGGACCTGGACGGTGCCGTCGAGGGCGGCCGCGGGCTCCTCCCACACCACCCCCAGCAGCGAGAACGGCTTGGTGTCGCGCTGGGACAGGCCCTGCTGCGCGGCGCCGGTGGTCTGGTCGGCGCGCAGGCCGACCAGCGGCACGGACTGGGTGGAGCCGGGGACGGCGGCACCGGTCCGGGCAGAGGGGGCGGCGGCGGTGTGCCGCGCGGTGACGGGGGCGTCGTTCGGGGCCGGGTGGGCGGCGGCGGGCGACGAGAGCGGGATCACCAGCGCCGCGGTGCACGCGACGCCGATCGCGAGAGCTAGGTTGGCACGCATGAGCCGATCGTGGGCCGCGTCGGCACGGCTTCGCCTGCCGGCTGCTCCGTACGGGACGTGACGGCCCGTCGGCCATCCGGTGGACCCGCCGTCACCGGTACGGCCCCGTCCGCCGCCCTCGCGCGCGTACCCTTGCGCGGGTGAACGCCAGCGACCGCACCCCCGCCGACCTGCTGCGATCCGCGCTCGCCGCGGACCCGGCCCGCCCCTTGGTCACCTTCTACGACGACGCCACCGGTGAACGCGTCGAACTGTCGGTGGCCACCTTCGCCAACTGGGTGGCCAAGACCGCCAATCTGCTGCAGGACGGGCTCTCCGCCGAGCCGGGCGAACGGGTGGCGCTGCTGCTGCCGGCGCACTGGCAGACCGCGGTGTGGCTGGTGGCCTGCGCCTCGGTGGGCGTGGTGGCCGACGTGGGCGGCGACCCCTCGCTCGCGGACCATGTGGTGGCCGGTCCCGACCGGCTGGCCGACGGGCTGGCCTGCCCCGGTGAGCGGCTGGCGCTGTCGCTGGCCCCGCTGGGCCGCCGCTTCCCGGCCGCGCCGGAGGGGTATGACGACTACGCGGTCGAGGTGCCCACCCAGGGTGATGTCTTCGCCCCGTACGTCCCGGTGGACCCGGACACCCCGGCGCTCGCGGTCGGCGGCGCCGAACTGACCGGTGCCGAACTGGTCGAGCGGGCCCGGGCCGACGCCGACCGGCTGGGGCTGACCGCCGGTTCGCGGGTGCTGTCGGCGCTGCCGTACGACGGGTGGGAGGGGCTGTCGGCGGGGCTGTACGCGCCGCTGGCGGCGGGCGCCTCGGTGGTGCTGTGCCGGAACCTGGACCGGCTGGGCGCGGAGGAGCTGGAGAAGCGGGTCGCCAGCGAGCGGATCACCCACACCCTGCGCTGAGCGCCCGGTCCCCTTCCCTCGCGCCACCCGTCCGGCGGACAGCGGGGCCGTTCCACCGGGTCCCGGCGCCCACTCCGTCGGATGATCGGAGGAACGGATGCGCCGGCGCCGGGAGGCGTACGGCCCAGGTGGCGAGGAAGGGCGGGACGACCACGTGACGGACAGCCCCGGCACGCCCTCGGACCCCGGCCGCGGCGGGCGCCGCAAGCGGCCCTCCGGCCGGGCCCGCCAGTCCGGCGGCGGCCGGGGCCGCCAGCCTGAGGGTGGCCGGGGCCGCCAGCCCGGTGGCGGGCGGGCCCGTTCGTCGTCCGGCCGCCCGGGAAAACCGCGCCCCACGCCCCAACCCGGCAGGGGCACAAGCGCCCACGCCGTGCCCCCGGGTTGGCCCGCCCGAGACGGCGTCCCGGGGCCGCCCGCGCGGGCGGGGGCCGCGCCCTCCTCGTACCGGCGGCCCCGCTGGCTGCGGGTGGTGGCGTTCGCCGGGGCGCTCAGTGTGCTGGCCGCGGCCGGGGGGGGCTGGTGGCTGTACCGGAAGCTGGACGGCAACATCACCACCGACACCTCGGCCGCCGCCGAGCTTGAGCGGTACGAGCGCGAGCGGCCGGCCTCACTGGCGCACGGGGCGCGGAACATCCTGCTCATCGGCTCCGACACCCGCGCCGGCAGCGGCAATTCCGCGTACGGGCGGGACAAGGGCACCCAGCGCTCGGACACCGCGATCCTGGTGCATCTGGCCGCCGACCGGCACAGCGCGACGGCCGTCTCGGTGCCGCGCGACCTGATGGTGCGCACGCCGAGCTGCCGCAACCGCGAGGGCGGCACCGCACCGGCCGCCTTCGCCCAGTTCAACAAGGCCTTCGAGGTGGGCGGTACGGCCTGCACCATCCGGACCCTGGAGAAGCTGACCGGTATCCGGGTGGACCACCACATCGTGGTCGACTTCGGGGGGTTCAAGAAGATGGTGGACGCGGTCGGCGGGGTGCGGGTGTGCGTACGGCAGCCGATCCACGACGCGGACGCCAAGGTGGATCTGAAGGCGGGCGCCCGGACCCTCGACGGCGAGCAGGCCCTCGGCTACGTACGGGCCCGCAAGACGCTGGGCAACGGCAGTGACACCGCGCGGATGGACCGCCAGCAGCAGTTCCTGGGCGCGCTGGTGAACAAGGTCCAGAGCAACGGCGTGCTGCTCAACCCGACCCGGCTGTATCCGGTGCTCGACGCGGCGACCAGGTCGCTCACCACCGACCCGGGGCTGGACTCGCTGAAGGACCTGTACGACCTGACCCGGGCGATGCGCGGGGTGCCGACGGAGAGGGTGCAGTTCCTGACGGTGCCCCGGCGCCCGTACCGCGACGACGCGAACCGGGACGAACTGGTGCAGCCTCAGGCGAACGCCCTCTTCGAACGGCTGCGCGCGGACCAGCCGGTGGCGGTCGAACCCGAGGACGACGGGACCGAGTCGGGCGCCGCCGGCAACCGGAAGCGGAAGCCGTCCGCCCTGCCCACCTTCACCGGCACCAACGCGGCCTCGGGTGCCTGCCCGTAGCAGCGCGCGTCGCCTTGACGGCGGTACCCGTCGGTAAAGCCCTAACCAAGGACTGGGCGTCCATCTACGCGGATTGAGCGGATTGCCCAGTTGTAAAGAGGGTGGAATTTGTCACGGGCGTCGCCCCGCGCTGAACTGGGCGGATAGTGTGACGCGATCCGGCGTGCTCCAGACCGTGGTTCGCACGCAACCGGATTTTGGACCCGGGCGTCCTCCTTGGGGAATGAGGCGCCTTGAGTGGCACCGACGGAGGACCCAAGCACCGTGGATGCGCAGAGCCGTGGGCGGGTGGAGGACATCGACCCCGCAGACCAATGGGTGCTGAACCCGGAGACCGGCAACTACGAACTGCGACTGGACCGTTCCGGACCGCAGCAGCCGGAGACCGGAACGGCCCACGGCGCCGCGGGAACCTCCGGGCGCCGCAGGGCCCCGGGTCCGCGCAAGGACTCCGCCTCCGGTACGCGTACGGGGTCGGGATCCGGCTCCGGCTCCCGTACGGGATCGGGGTCGGGCTCCGGTACGCGTACGGGATCGGGCTCGCGTACCGGTTCCGGCTCGCGTACCGCTTCCGGCTCGCGTACCTCCGCCGACCCGGCCCGTCCGGTCCCCGGCCAGCGGCGCCGCACCGCCGCCGCACCGCCGGACCCGCGCGGTCGCCGCAAGCGCAAGCAGGGCGCGTCCGGGAAGAAGAAGGCCGTGCTGTGGACGGCCGGAATCATGGGCTTCGTGGTCGTGGGCGCCTCGGTCACCGCCTACGTCGTCTACAACAAGCTGAACGGCAACATCAACTCGATCGACGTGGGTGACGCGGCCAACGGCGGCTCGCTCAAGGACGGTCCGATCAACATCCTCATCCTGGGCTCGGACGTCCGTACCGGCGAGGGCAACGAGGCCTACGGCGACCGTGAGAACTCCACCGGCCACGCCGACACGACCTTCCTCTTCCATGTGTCGGAGGACCGCACCAACGCCACCGCGCTCAGCATCCCGCGCGATCTGAAGACCGAGATCCCCGACTGCCCCACCAAGCAGCCGGACGGCTCCACCAAGGTCATCCCCGGCAACCGGTTCACCCGGTTCAACGAGAGCTTCGGCGTGGAAGGGCGCGACCCGGGCTGCACCATGCGCACGGTGGAGAAGCTGACCGGCGTCAAGCCGGACCACTTCATGATGGCGGACTTCAACGCGGTGAAGACGCTGACCACCGCCATCGAGGGGGTGGAGGTGTGCCTGGCCGAGCCGATCCGGGACGAGTCCTCCAAGCTGAACCTGGACGCGGGTGACCACACGATCATGGGCGAGCAGGCGCTTGCCTTCCTGCGGAACCGGCACGGCCTGGGCAACGAGAGCGACCTCGACCGGATCAAGCAGCAGCAGCAGTTCATCGCGTCGATGATCCGGAAGATGAAGGAGGAGACGCTCGGCAACCCCAAGCGGATGTACAACCTGGCGGACGCCGTGACCCAGGCGCTCACCGTGGACAAGGGCATCGGCGACATCCCCAAGCTGACCGAGCTGGGGCAGGAGATCAGCTCGATCGACCTGAAGAACATCACCTTCGCGACCGTCCCGGTCCAGGACAACCCGGCGGAGGCGGTCAAGGCCACCGTCGTGCTGGACCAGGCCAAGGCGCCGCAGGTGTTCAGCATGATCCAGAACGATGTCTCCTTCACCGAGGTCAAGAAGAAGGCGAAGGCGGCCAAGAGCAAGCAGGAGGCGCTGCTCAAGGGCGACCGCGCCGAGGCCTCCGAGGTGCGGGTGGACGTCTACAACGGCAGCGGGATCGCCGGCGCCGCGCAGCAGACGCTCAACTGGCTGCAGAACCAGCAGGGCGTGCCGAAGTCCTCGAACCAGAGCAACGCCCCGGAGCAGGACAAGACGACCCTGGAGTACGGGCCGAACCAGGCCGGCCAGGCGCGCAAGCTCGCCGATCTGATGGGGCTTCCGGCGGCGGCGATGAAGCCGGCCGCCGAGGACGCGGAGGCCATGCAGCCGATGAAGCTGGTGCTCGGCGGCGACTTCAAGGGGGCCGGGGTGTCCATCGCCCCGCCGAAGAAGGCGCCGGACGTGGGCCAGGTCGAGGCGGACAAGCGCATCTGCGCACAGTGACACGGACACGGACACGGCCGATGGCGCCGCCGCGGTGAACGCGGCGGCGCAGCCGTAGGGGCAGGGGGGACCAGGGGTGGGACGAGGCAGCAAGGTGGGCGGGGAGCGCGTACCCCGCCCCCGGGGGAGCAGACCGGAGACGGTGAGCGCGGAAGTCCCGGGGGCGGCAGCCGGTACGGGCTCGCCCACGGGTGCCTCGGCCGCGGCGCCCGGGGGCGGCGGCGGGCCGAGGCCCCGCAAGGGACGGCGGCGGATCCTGCGGTGGAGCGCCTCGGTGCTCTCGCTGCTCATACTCGGCACGGCCGGCGCCGGTTACCTGTACTACCGCCATCTGGACGACAACCTCCGCAGCAGCGAACGCAGCAGCGGCAAGAGCGGGGTGACCAGGTCCGAGCCCAACGCGGCCGGCAAGACCCCGCTCAACATCCTGCTCCTCGGCTCGGACAGCCGTAACTCGGACGAGAACATCGCCCTCGGCGGCAGCCGGGAGAACCGCGGCACCCCGCCCCGGGCCGACGTCCAGATGCTGCTGCATGTCTCGGCCGACCGGAAGAACGCCTCCATCACCAGCATTCCGCGGGACACCCGGGTGGACATCCCGGAGTGCAAGGACCCGGCGAGCGGCAAGACGTACAAGCCGACCACCATGATCATCAACGAGTCGCTGGCGCGCGGCGGTCCGGGTTGCACACTGGTCACCTGGGAGAAGCTGACCGGGGTCTACATCGACCACTGGATGATGGTGGACTTCGCCGGTCTGGTGCGGATGGCCGACGCGGTCGAGGGCGTCCCGGTCTGCGTCGAGGACAACGTGTGGGACCGGCCGACGGCGGCGGTCAGCGGCGGCTCCGGGCTGAAGCTCAAGAAGGGCACCACCGAGATCAAGGGCGAGCAGGCCCTCCAGTGGCTGCGCACCCGGCACGCGTTCTACAACGACCAGGGCCGTGCCAAGGCCCGGCATATGTACATCAGCGCGCTGATCCGCAAGCTCAAGGAGCAGAACGCGTTCACCGACACCGGCAGGATCATGGACCTGGCCGAGGAGGGCACCAAGGCGCTCCAGGTCTCCGACGAACTGGGCTCGGTGATGCGGCTGTTCGACCTCGCCATGGAGCTGCGGGACGTGCCGCTGGACCGGATCACCATGACGACGCTGCCGACGCAGGAGTACATCGGCAACCGCAACCACCTGGTGCCCGTCGACTCCGACGCGGAGAGGCTGTTCACCCTGCTTCGCGAGGACGTCGCCTTCGACTCCCACGGCGAGCCCAGTGACCGGGACAAGCGCGCGGAGGAGTCCGCGGACACCTCCGCGCCGAAGACCTCACCCCGTCCCGAGCCGACGCCGAGCGGACCGGCCGCGGCCGAGCCGGACACCATCGGGATCAGCGTGGTCAACGGCACCGGCGGGGAGAACGGGCAGCTGGTGAAGGGGCGGGCCGGCGCGGTCGCCGAGGCGCTGCGGGCCGAGGGGTTCACCGCCGCGACCGCCTCGGACCAGGTGGCCCCGAGCGAGAAGACCGCCCTGGTCTACCGGGCCGGCGGCGGGGCGGAGGAGCGGGCCGACGCCCTCTCCGTCGCCAAGGCGCTGGGGCTGCCGACCGGCGCGGTACGGGCCGGGGACGTACCGGTGCTGACCCTGACGGTGGGCGCCGACTGGACCGAGGGCTCGGCCTTCCCCAAGGCGGAGAAGCCCAAGGCGGGCGACCTGCCGAAGGACGCCGACGCCTTCAACGCCAAGGACAGCGGCTGTATGCCGGTCTACGAGCCGTACCGCTGGTAGACGACCGGTTTGACAAGGGGGAGGCGGGGCCGCACCGCTGGTAGCGCGCCGCCAAGGGGGCGGGAGGCGGCGGGGCGCGGTCTCCCCCTCGGCAGCTCAGACCGCCGTGCCCGCCCGGTCCGGGTCCGTGGTGTCCGTGGTGACGGCCGGGCGGCGGCTGGCGATGACCTTGCGGGCCAGCGCGCGGGGGCTGGTGAGGAAGCCGTAGCCCCAGGACATGTGCATGGTGGCCAGGGCCACCGGGATGCGCAGCCGGGCCTTGAGCGGCAGCCCCTTGCCGGCCGGCACCGAACCGGCGGTGATCGCCGCGAGGTAGCCGGCCGGGATGGCGAAGGCGTACGGGGTGAGGACCGCGCCCGCGACCAGGCCGGCCGCTATCGCGCAGACGGCCGTCGGCGGGGCGAGGTAGCGCAGGTTGATGGAGCCCGAGTGGTAGCGGGCGACGACATGGCGCCAGCGGCCGTAGTCCTTGTACTGCTTGGCCAGCGCCCGCACGCTGGGCCGCGGCCGGTACTGCACGCGCAGCTCGGGCGAGAACCAGATCAGCCCGCCGGCCTCGCGGATGCGGAAGTTCAGCTCCCAGTCCTGGGCGCGGATGAACTCCTCGTTGTAGCCGCCCTGGGTCTCCAGCGCCTCCCGGCGGAAGACGCCCAGGTAGACGGTCTCGGCCGGGCCCGCCTCGCCACCCGTGTGGAAGGCCGCGTTGCCGACGCCGATCTTCGAGGTCATCGCCGCGGCGACGGCGTCCTCCCAGGCGTTCTCCCCCTCGGCGTGCATGATGCCGCCGACGTTCTGCGCACCGGTCTCGGCGAGCAGCCGGACGGCGGTGGCGATGTAGTTCGGGGAGAGCATGCCGTGGCCGTCCACCCGCACCACGACGGGGTGGCGGGAGGCCTTGATCGCCGCGTTGAGGGCGGCGGGGGTGCGGCCGGTGGGGTTGGGCACGGTACGGACCCGGGGGTCCTCGCGTACCAGCTCGGCGGCGATCTCGTCGGTCCGGTCGGTGGACGGGCCGAGCGCGATCACCACCTCCATCTCACCCTCGTACTCCTGCTCCAGGATGTGGCGGACCGCACTGCGCAGGTGCCGCTCCTCGTTGAGCACCGGCATGATCACGGAGACCGGAGTCGCGGACGGGGCCGGGTTCGGGGCCGGGTTCGGAATCGGGGCCGGGTTCGGGGTCGGCACGGCCGTCGGCGTCGGTTCCGGCGTCGGGGGCATGGGGTTCCTTCGGAGGTACGGCGGTGGGGGCGGGGTCGCGCGGGGTACGGGGAGAGGCGGCCACGTTACCGCGAACGGGGGACACCCTTGCGCGCCGCCCGGGCTATGCGGCCCACCGCTGATCGTATGGGCCTACTGTTCCTGCCCGGTCCGCTCCCCGGACCACGGTCCGACGCGGAGGTGTCCCCCACGTGCCCACACCGCCCCGCCGACCCGCCCCGCCGAGGACCCCGGGACCGGGGCAGCCGAGACGGCCCGCAGCGCCGTCGGGCGAGGGGCGACAGGGGGCGGACGAGAGGCGGGAGAGGTCCGGCGGTGGGCGGCAGGCGCCGGGCAGGAGGCCGAAACCCGAACCGCGCACATCGCCGGCCCGTACACCGTCCCGGGCCCCCTCCCGTACCGCTGCCCCATCCCCTACCGCTGCCCCGTCCCGTACCGCTGCCGCCGCACGGGCCGCGCGGCCCCGGCGGCAGGGGCGGGGGCGGTGGGCGGCCCGGCTGGCGACGGCCGCGTCGGTGCTGGTACTGGCCGCGGGTGGGATCGGGCACGCGATGATCAGCAGCCTGGACACCGGGATCGGGCGCATCGACCCGTTCAAGGACATGAAGAACCGCCCGGAGGCCGGGCACGGCACCAACATCCTGCTGGTCGGCACCGACGGCCGGGACAGGATCACCCAGACCGAGAAGGTCCGCTACCGGTTGGGCGGGGCGCCCTGCCACTGCACCGACACGATCATGCTGGTGCATGTCTCGGCCGACCGGAAGCGGGCCAGCATGATCTCGCTGCCCCGGGACAGCTACGCCATGCTGCCCCCGCACACCGACACCACCACCGGCAAGCAGCACCAGGAGCACCCGGTGAAGCTGAACGCCGCGTACGCGGAGGGCGGGCCGGGGCTGACGGTGCGGACCGTGGAGAAGATGACCAAGGTGAAGATCGACCACTATCTGGAGGTCGACTTCACCAGCTTCATGCGGACCGTGGACGCGGTCGGCGGGGTGGAGATCTGCACCGCCAAGCCGATGAACGACACCCACACCGGGCTGCGGCTGCCCCCCGGCACCTACCGGCTGGACGGCGGCCAGGCCCTTCAGTACGTGCGCTCCCGCCATGTGGACGGCGCCTCCGACCTGGGCCGGATGCAGCGGCAGCAGAAGTTCGTGGCCGCGCTGATCGACCAGGCCACCGACAACGGGGTGCTGCTCAACCCGGTCCGCTTCCAGCAGGTCGCCACCGCCATGCTCAGCTCGGTGCGGGCCGACACCGGCTTCGGCAGCGAGGAGATGCTGACGCTGGCCAAGGCGATGAAGGGCTTCACCGCCGCGTCCTCGGAGTTCACCTCGGTGCCGGTGAGCAGCACCGGCTTCCCGGTGAAGGGGATCGGCTCGACGGTGAAGTGGGATCTGGCGAAGGCGGAGAAGCTGTTCGACGCGGTACGGGAGGACAAGCCGCTCGCCCCGCATCTGCCGCGCGTGGCTACGGTGCGCAGGAAGCTGGTGGAGGTGTCCCCGCAGCAGATCCGGGTGCAGGTCTACAACGGGACACCGCTCGGCGGGCTGGGCGCCAAGGTGGACACCGCGCTGAAGTCCACCGGCTTCCGCACCTCCGGCGCCCCCGGCAACTGGCCGCGCCGCGATCTGAACCGCACCGTCGTCTTCTTCGATCCGCGCTGGGACCGCTCGGCGCGCTCGCTGGCGACCGCGCTGCCCGGCTGCGAGCTGCGGCAGGCCCCCGGTCTCGGCGCCACCCTGAAGGTGGCGGCGGGCGCGAACTACGCGGGCGTGCTGCCGGTGCGGGCGGAGAACGCCTACCAGGGCGAGTCCGGTGTGGTCACCGGTGACCAGGTGGTCTGCTCCTAGCGCCGGGCGGGCGGGGATCTGCCCGGGGACCTTCAGGCGGTCTTCCAGGGCTGGTCCGGGGCTCTACCGGGAACGGTCGGTCCTCCCGGGCTCGTCCGGGGCTCTACCGAAAACCGCCTTCCCGAGCTCGTCGGGGGCCCTCTCCGGAGCTCTTCCGAGGCTCCTCTTCCGGGGCTCCTCCGGGAAGTCAGTCCCCGAAGCCCTCGGCCGCGCGCTTCTCGCGCAGCTCCTTGATGGCCCGGCGGCGGGCCAGCCGGTGGGTGCGGCGGATCTGCGCCTCCTGGTAGCGGCGCTTGTCCCGCTCGCTCTCCGGGGCGACCGGCGGTACGGGGCGCGGCTTGCCGTCCGCGTCGACGGCGGCGAACACCAGGTAGGCGCTGCCGACCTGGGTGGCGGGGGTGGACTCGTTCCACCGCTCGGCCATGACCCGGACGCCGACCTCCATGCTGGACCGGCCGGTCCAGTTGACCTGCGCCTTGACATGGACCAGGTCCCCGACCCGTACCGGCTCCAGGAAGACCATCTCGTCCATGGAGGCGGTGACGGCCGGCCCGCCGGAGTGGCGGCCCGCGACCGCGCCCGCGGCATCGTCCACCAGTTTCATGATCACGCCGCCGTGCACCGTGCCGAGGAGGTTGGTGTCGCTGCCGGTCATGATGTGGCTGAGGGTGGTGCGGGACGCCGAGGTGGGCTTGGGCTCCGGAGTGCCCGGCGCCTCCTGCGGTCTCGCCTCGGATATGGCCTGGTCTGTCATGCCCTCCACCTTAATCCGGGGCCGGGGCGTGCTCCTCGCCTGCTCGGGGCGGGTGTGGGCGGGCTCACGCGGACGGCCGGGAGGTGCCTCGCGCGGGCCGTGACCTGGAACGGCGGCCGGGGCATTGCATCAGCTTCGCTACAGGGCCGCCCCGAACTCCCACCCGCTCTGTCACCCGACCGGACGCGGCCTGCACACTATCCGCATGAATGACTGGCCAGAGGGACGAAACGACGACCGCAACGCGCGTTACGGCCGCGGCAGCGCCGACGCCCAGGCGGAGGGCGCCCGGGTGATGCGGCACGTGCAGCGGCCCGGCGTCCCTCCGCAGTCGCCGCCGCAGCCCGCCCCGGGTGGATACCAGGACATTCCGCGGCAGGGCCCGCCCTCCGGCTACGACAGCGGGTACAACACCGGCCAGGTCTACGGCAGCCCCGGCGGGCGCGGTCCCGGTGGGCGCGGCCCGGGCGGCCCCGGCCGCCCCGGCTCCCCCGGCAGACCCCCGGGCCAGGCTCCCGACTGGCGCAAGCGGCTGAGGGTCGGCGCCATCGTGCTGCTGGTCGCGGTGGTCGGCACCAGCGTCGGCACGTACTTCTGGGCGGACGGCAAGGTGCGCCGCGAGGTGGACCTCGGCAAGGTCATCGACCGCCCCTCCGAGGACGACTGCACCACGTATCTGATCGTCGGTTCGGACAGCCGCGAGGGCATGTCCGCCGAGGAGAAGAAGAAGCTCCACACCGGCTCCGCCGAGGGCAAGCGGACCGACTCGATGATGATCCTGGCCGCCTGCGGCGGCGGGAACACCATGGTCTCGCTGCCCCGCGACTCGGATGTGGAGATCCCCAAGTTCGTCGGCTCGGAGTCGGGCAAGACCTTCCCGGCGCAGGGGCGGCGGGTGAAGCTGAACGCCGCCTACGCGGAGGACGGCCCCGAGCTGCTGGTGCGCACCGTGGAGCACAACACGGGGCTGCGCATCGACCACTACGCGGAGATCGGCTTCGCCGGGTTCGCCAACATCGTGGACGCGCTCGGCGGCGTCGAGATGGACATCCCCAAGGCCTTCAAGGACGAGAAGTCCGGTGCCGACTTCCAGGCCGGCAAGCAGGAGCTCAACGGCGAGCAGGCGCTCGCCTTCGTCCGCACCCGGTACGCCTTCGCCGAGTCGGACCTCGCCCGCACCAAGAACCAGCAGAAGTTCCTCTCCGCGCTGGCGAGCCAGGCGGCCACCCCGGGCACGATCATCAACCCGTTCAAGCTGTACCCGACGATGGGCGCCGGCCTGGACACGCTGATCGTGGACAAGGACATGTCGCTGTTCGACCTGGCGGAGATGTTCTTCGCGATGAAGGGCATCACCGGCGGCGACGGCACCTCGATGAACATGCCGATCAGCGGCGCCCGGGGCGGGAACCTGGTCTGGAACCAGGAGAAGGTCAAGGAGCTGGTGAAGCAGATCCAGAACGACGAGAAGGTCACCGTCGGGGAGAAGTGAGGGCGGGGCCGCGGGCCCCGGGCGTCTCCAGGCCCCGGGCGTCTCCCATGGAGGGGTCCAGTCCGCTTTGACCGCCATCATCCGGTGGTGATACCTCCCCGGGGTATGACGGAAACAACGGTGGAGACCGGTGGAGCCACGGGCTCCCGGGTACTCGTGGTCGGCGGTCACGGCGCCGTGGGGAGCGCGGTGGTGGCGGCGCTCGACGGGTGGCTGCCGGGGCGGGTGCTGGCCGGTGGGCGGGGTCGGGGGGTACGGGTCGATGTGACCGACCCGGAGGCCTTCGGCCGGACCCTGGGCGAGCTGGGCGAGGGCCCGGCGCCGCTCGGCGCGGTGGTGATGTGCGTCGAGCCGCCGGACAGCGGTGCGGCCCGGGCGTGTCTGGAGCGGGGCGTCGGAGTCGTGGACGTGGGGGCCACCCCGGCCCTGCTCGACGGGGTGGCCGGGTTGGACGGGGTGGCGCGGCGGGCGGGCGCCACCGCCGTACTGAGCGTGGGTGTCGCCCCCGGGCTGACCAATCTGCTGGCCCGCCGCGCCCATGAGGCAGTGGGCGGGGCCGAGCGGATCGACCTCACCGTGCTGCTCGGCGCCGGTGAACGGCACGGGGCAGACGCGGTGCGGTGGACGGTCGAGGGGCTGGCCGAACCGGTGACGGCCGCGCCGGGGCGGTACGCGCTGCCGGGGTACGGGAGGCGGGCGGCGCACCCGTTCCCGTTCGCCGACCAGTACGTGCTGCGCCGCACCCTGGGCGTGCCGGAGGTGACCACCCGGCTGGCGCTGGACTCCCGGGCACTGACCGCGGCGCTGTTCACGCTGCGCCGCACCGGGGCGGCCCGGCCCCCGGCCGTACGGCGGCTGCTCACCGCGCTGTTCCGCCGGGTGCACACCGGCGGCGACGGCTTCGCGCTGCGGGCGGAGGCGGTACGGGGCGAGCAGCGGGTCGCGCTCGCGCTGGCCGGGCGGGTGCAGAGCCGGGTCACCGGACTGGTCGCCGCCCACGCCGCCCGCGCCCTGCTCGACGGCGCCCTGCCGTCCGGCGTCCACCATCTGGAGGGCCTTCCGGCGCTGGCCGACCTGCCGGAGCGGCTGGGGCTGACGGTGGTGCGGGAGGCGCGGGGACCGGAGGTGCGGGAGGTGCGCTGACCGTCCTCACGGCCGACGGCGGTCCGTCGGGGGCGGAACCGCGGCCGGGGCACGGCGAGTCCTGCCCGGTGAGCGATGTCCGCTTCCTCTGGGTCCTCTGGCCGCTTCCGGCCGGGGGAACGAGAAAGGACCACGACATGAACCGGAAGACACTCCTTCGGCCCGCCGCGGGTCTGCTGGCCGCATGCGGGCTCGCCGCCGCGCTCCTCGTCGGCTCCGCCGCCACCGCCCAGGCCGGCGAAGCCACTCCCCGGTGCCCCGGTGGCTGCGCCCAGACGGACCCCGCCGGGTTCCAGGTCTCCTCCGCACCGGTTACCGCGACCCCGGACGGCAACTGGGAGCCGCACTGACCGACCAGGTTGCGGGCGGATACGTCGAGCGCTCGGTGGCCGCCGCGCCGAGCAGGTCGACCAGGCCCGCGGTACGACCAGGTCGGCGCGGTGGTGGGCGAAGCCCCCTACGGCGCGGGCGAATCAGCCGGCCGCCAGGACGTGGCGGGCGGCCGTCCGGTCCACAGTGAGCGCCAGCAGGGCGAGCGCGGCGAGGCCCCGCGGCCCGGCCGTCTGGAGCGCGCACACGCGTGGCCGGCGGAACTCCCCTCGTAACGCGCCGAAGGCCAGGAAGCACAGGGGCGTGACAACGAGGAGCGCCGCGAGGAAGGACGGTGGTGGGGGCCCCGTCGAGAAAGGTGGCGGCCGCCACGGCGATGGCGACCCAGGTGGGCCGGCGGTGGCCGAGGAAGCGGAGAGCGGCGTGGAGCCGGGGCGGGGGCCGGCGGGGCGCGGGACGCTCTCCGCTCCCGTCCCGACGCGGGTCTCGGGACTGCCGGCGGCCATCGGTGTCCTCCGGCAGGGGCGGGATGGGTGGTACCCACTCTGCGGCCGGGGTGGCGCCGACCGCCCGCGATGGACGCGGGGATGTCCCGAACCTTGGGGTGGCGGCTCTTCCGGCAGAGGTCCCGGTATGGGGAAGCGGCATGTGGCGGTGGTGGGGTACGACTCGGCCGAGTTGCCGGACATCGCGTGTGTGACGGGCGGGACGGATACCGGCCGGGGGCGCCGTCTGGCCGGATCGTCTGCACGTACATCGTGCGGGAGGTTCCGGCCGGGTGGGTGGAGCAGTGCCCGGGCGGGCGGATCGTCACGCCGTGGGGGTCCAGCTTCCACAGCGGGCGTTCGCCGTGCTGGATGTGGTGGACGGCCGTGCGCGGGGCTGGTTCTCCGGTCGCCCGGCGTTTGTGTGGGACCGGGAGCGCGGGGTGGTGAGGGGCGGATCGCGGACCGTCGGCAGGGTGAGGAGGGGAGGAGGACGAAGGGGGCGACCGACGTTCCGCCGCAGCATGTCGTCCATGACGATCCCGCGTTCTTCGTCGGGCTCCGCCTCACCGACGTCTGGTACCGCTGGTGCGAGGCGGACGACGGGAGCGGCGAGGCCACCTTGTGGTTGACGGCGGATGACGGCGCCTCGGGGGCGACTGTGGAGTTCACGCCGGACGCCGAGCGGTACGGGGTCGA
Source organism: Streptomyces sp. NPDC046887 (assembly GCF_040644755.1). NCBI lineage: Bacteria > Bacillati > Actinomycetota > Actinomycetes > Kitasatosporales > Streptomycetaceae > Streptomyces > Streptomyces sp. NPDC046887. The sequence continues at coordinate 160,261 of NZ_JBEYXH010000011.1, read as the reverse complement.
GCAGTACGGCCCGCGGGCGCTGTGGGACGAGGTGCGGGAGGCGTTCCTGCGGTGGTACGAGCTGAGGCGGCCCCCACGGTCGCGGTTCGGGTTGTCGGTGGAGGACGGGCGCCGGTGGGTGTGGCTGGATGAGCCCGGGCGTGTGGTGGGCGGGTAGCCGGGGCGGAAGCGGTCGTCCGCTGCCCTTCTTGACGTGAAAGCCCCGCCCCGGGGGTGATCCCGGGGCGGGGCTTCGTGGGCCGGGAGGGGGCTACGGCAGGTTGCGGGCCATGACGATGCGCTGGACCTGGTTGGTGCCCTCGTAGATCTGGGTGATCTTGGCGTCGCGCATCATGCGCTCGACCGGGTAGTCGCGGGTGTAGCCGTAGCCGCCGAGGAGCTGGACGGCGTCGGTGGTGACCTCCATGGCGACGTCGGAGGCGAAGCACTTGGCGGCGGCGCCCTGGAAGGTGAGGTCGGCATCGCCGCGCTCGGACTTGGCGGCGGCCGCGTAGGTGAGCTGGCGGGCGGCCTCGATCTTCATCGCCATGTCGGCCAGCATGAACTGGACGCCCTGGAAGTCGGCGATCGGCTTGCCGAACTGCTTGCGCTCCTGGACGTAGCCCTTGGCGTAGTCCAGGGCGCCCTGGGCGATGCCGAGGGCCTGGGCGGCGATGGTGATCCGGGTGTGGTCCAGGGTCTTCATCGCGGTGGCGAAGCCCGTACCCTCCGCGCCGATCATGCGGTCGGCCGGAATGCGGACGTTGTCGAGGTAGACCTCGCGGGTGGGCGAGCCCTTGATGCCGAGCTTCTTCTCCGGGGCGCCGAAGGAGACTCCGGCGTCGCCCTTCTCCACGACGAAGGCGGAGATGCCCTTGGAGCGCTTGGACGGGTCGGTGACGGCCATGACCGTGTAGAACTCGGAGACGCCCGCGTTGGTGATCCAGCGCTTCACGCCGTTGAGGACGTAGAAGTCGCCGTCGCGCACGGCCTTGGTCTTCATGCCGGCCGCGTCGGAGCCGGCGTCCGGCTCGGAGAGGCAGTACGAGAACATCGCGTTGCCCTTGGCGAGCGGGCCCAGGTACTTCTTCTTCAGCTCCTCGGAGCCGGAGAGGATCACCGGCAGCGAGCCCAGCTTGTTGACGGCCGGGATCAGGGAGGAGGAGGCGCAGGCGCGGGCCACCTCCTCGATGACGATCACGGTGGCGAGCGCGTCGGCGCCCGCACCGCCGTAGCTCTCCGGTACGTGCACGGCGTGCAGGTCGGAGGCGACGAGCGCGTCCAGCGCCTCCTGGGGGAAGCGGGCCTCCTCGTCGACCGCGGCGGCGAACGGCGTGATCTTGGCCTCGGCGAGCGCGCGGACGGTGTCCCGGAGCATGTCGTGCTCCTCGGACGGGCGGTACAGATCGAAGTCAGGCGTTCCCGCCACTGTGCACTCACTCCCCTTGTGCTGCGGATCAGCTGTGGTACTGCTGCGGGCTGCTGTCGCCGCCCTTGCTAACTACCGTTAAGTAACCTGAATTTTAGTGGCCGGGGTGGGATTCGGCATATGTGGGTCGCGCGTGAGCTTGATGACAGGGGAGCCGCACCCCCGGGTGACCGGACCGTGCCCCGCGGGCGGCGCGGTTATGCTCGGGCGCAGTCCCTCCTGTCCCCGTACGCGCACGTCGATGGAGCTCACCCCATGGCCCTCAAGATCACCGTGATCGGCACCGGATACCTCGGCGCCACCCATGCGGCGGCCATGGCGGAGCTGGGCTTCGAGGTGCTGGGCCTGGATGTCGTCCAGGAGAAGATCGACCTGCTCCAGGCCGGCAAGGTGCCGATGTACGAGCCGGGGCTGGAGGAGCTGCTGCGCCGCCATGTCGCCGGGATCGAGGGGTCGAGCGGGCGGCTGCGGTTCACCACCTCGTACGAGGAGGTGGCCGACTTCGGCGACGTCCACTTCGTCTGTGTGAACACTCCGCAGAAGCACGGCGAGTACGGCTGCGACATGAGCTACGTGGACGCCGCCTTCGGCTCGCTCGCCCCGCATCTGAAGCGGCCCGCGCTGGTCGTCGGCAAGTCGACCGTGCCGGTGGGCAGTGCGGAGCGGCTGGCCAAGCTGCTCGCCGATAACGCCCCGGTCGGCGCCGACGCCGAGCTGGCCTGGAACCCGGAGTTCCTGCGCGAGGGCTTCGCCGTCCAGGACACCCTGCGCCCGGACCGGATCGTGGTCGGCGTGGAGAGCGCCGCCGCCGAGAAGACGCTGCGCGAGGTGTACGCCACGCCGATGGCCGAGGGCTCCCCGTTCGTGGTGACGGACTTCCCCACCGCCGAGCTGGTGAAGACCTCCGCCAACTCCTTCCTGGCCACCAAGATCTCGTTCATCAACGCGATGGCGGAGGTGTGCGAGGCGGCCGGCGGGGACGTCGCCAAGCTGGCGGAGGCGATCGGCTACGACGACCGGATCGGCCCGAAGTTCCTGCGCGCCGGGATCGGCTTCGGCGGCGGCTGCCTGCCCAAGGACATCCGCGCCTTCATGGCGCGCGCCGGTGAGCTGGGCGCCGACCAGGCGCTCACCTTCCTCCGCGAGATCGACTCCATCAATATGCGCCGCCGCGGCCAGATGGTGGGGATGGCGAGGGAGGCGCTGGGCGACGGGACCTTCCTGGGCAAGCGGGTCGCGGTGCTCGGCGCCGCCTTCAAACCGGACTCCGACGACGTACGGGACTCCCCGGCGCTGAACGTCGCCGGGCAGATCCACCTCCAGGGCGGCCAGGTCACGGTCTACGACCCCAAGGGTATGGAGAACGCCCGCCGGCTGTTCCCGACGCTGGGCTACGCGGACTCCGCGCTGGAGGCGGTGCGGGGCGCCCATGTGGTGCTGCACCTGACCGAGTGGCGCGAGTTCCGCGAGCTGGACCCGGCGGAGCTGGGCGAGGCGGTCTCGGACCGGCTCATCCTGGACGGCCGCAACGCCCTGGACCCGCTCCCCTGGCGCGAGGCCGGCTGGACCTTCCGCGCGATGGGCCGCCCCCGGGCTTGAGCACCGCGGATGGCGGTGGGCGGTCGGCGGTGGTTTGATCATCGGCGGCGGCGGGCGGATGGCTGCGGTGGTTTGATCATCGGTGGCCGAGGCACCCGGCCCTCACGACATGACGAGGGTCCATGTCGCCACTTGAGGAGGGCCCGATGGGTTTCGCCACGCTCCAGCTGACCGCCTTTGACTGCCCCGAGCCGCGCCGGCTCGCCGAGTTCTACGCCGCGGTGCTCGGCGGCCGGATCGAGGGTGACGACGAGTGGGTGGACCTCCACCTCGACGGCGGGCAGCGGCTGTCCTTCCAGCTCGCCCCCGGTTTCACTCCCCCGGAGTGGCCGCGCGCGGACCGCAACTCCCAGCAGCTGCATCTCGATCTTGAGGTGGAGGACATGGACGCCGCGCACGCCAAGGTGCTGGAGCTGGGCGCGCGCGAGCTGGACGTGGACGACGGCAAGCACCCCGGCTTCCGGGCCTTCGCCGACCCGGCCGGGCATCCGTTCTGCCTGGTCACGGGGTGACGGCGGCGGCGCCCGGACGGCTCCCCGTAGGCTCGCGGGCATGGGCAGCATGGGCGGTGTGAGTACCGGGCCTCAGTCCGTCGATCGGGCGCTGGGGATACTCGACGTGGTGGCCGAGGCGGGTGGGCCGGTGGCGGCGAAGACACTGGCGCGGCGGCTCGGGTGCTCGCTGTCGACCGTGTACCACCTGCTGGGGCCCCTGGTCGAGCGCGGGCACCTGGTGCGCGCGGCGGGCGGCGGGTACGCGCCGGGGCCGCGGGTGGCGGCGCTGCACCGGGCGTTCCGGAGGCACATGGGGGTGGCGCCCGCGGTGGGCGAGGCCCTGGCGTGGCTGCGGCGTGAGAGCGGGGCGGAGGCGTATTTCACGGTGCTGCGGGACGGCCGGATCACCGTCGTCGACAGTACGGCCCCGGCCACCGGTACGGCACACCCCTTCGAGCCGGGCCCGGAGGTGCGGGCGCACGCCACCGCGCACGGCAAGGTGCTGCTGGCGCAACTGGGGAGCGGGGCGCGTCGACGGTATCTGACCGAGCACGGGATGGCGCGGTTCACCGACCGGACGATCACCGAGGCGGGCCGGTTCGAGAGCGAGCTGGCCGGGGTGCGGGGACGGGGGTTCGCGGAGTCGGTGGGCGAGGCTGACCCCGCCTACACCTGCCTGGCGGTGGTCGTGCCGGGGAGCGGTGAGGGCGCCGTACGCGCCCTGTCGGTGTCGTTGCCGACGGAGCGGTTCGCGGGTGCGCGGGGGAAGGCGAGGGCGGCCCTGGCGGATTGCGTACGCCTCTTCTCCGCACGCGCGTTTTCCGACGGTGCCGGAAACCCCGGCGGGTGAGCTGGACGGCGGGCCGGGGCCGGAGCACCGTGGAGGCATGATCTTCATCGTCGTCAGGTTCACCGTCCGTCCCGAGTACGCCGATCAGTGGCTCACGCTGGTGGACGACTTCACCCGTGCCACCCGCGCCGAGCCCGGGAACCTCTTCTTCGACTGGTCCCGGGACGTCGCGGACCCGCACCGCTTCGTGCTGCTGGAGGCGTTCGCGGACTCGGACGCGGGCGCCGCGCATGTGGGGTCCGCGCACTTCGCGGCCGGCCTTGAGGCGATGGCCGGCGCCATCGCGGCCACGCCCGAGATCATCAGCCAGGAGCTGCCGGGCCGCACCGGATGGGACGCCATGGCGGAGTTGACCCCCCGGGCCTGAGCCCCGGGCCCTCCGTCAGTCGACCCGACCGCCCGCGCCCCACCCCGGGGACGCGGGCGGTCGTGCGCTGTGCGGCCATCAGCCCTTCGCCGTCTCGCGGTCGTCCTCCGCCGCCGTCTCACCGTCGTCCTCCGCCGTCTCACCGTCGTCCTCCGCCGTCTCACGGTCGTCGTCCGGGCGGCCGTCGTGTACGGGGTGGCGGGTGATGTAGATCCGGCAGTCCACCGCCCGCGAGTAGTCGCCCCACCGCTCCGCCTGGGTGGCCTCCGCGCGCAGCTCCCGGCACCGGTCGCACCCCGCCTCCGCCGCTTCGGCGGCATCGCGCCGGTAGCGCTGCTCCGCGTCCTGTCCGCTCACAGCAGGGTCCCCCGGCTCCGTGCGTTTCGCCGCGCGGTCTCGGCGTGCAGCCGCTCCCCCGGGGTGGCCGGCCGGGTGTCGGTCGGCGCCACCGTCCAGCGCAGCCCGCCGGTGACGGGGCGCAGGAACCAGAGGCCGCACCAGACGCCCCGGAACTCCCCGATGCGGTCCAGCGTCACGTCCACCAACAGCGTTCCGGGCGCGGGAGTGGACGGCCACTGCCGCCCTCCCGCACAAACGTACCTATCGGGCACGGCAATTCCTCTCCGTGATGTTTCTGCTACTCACGGGATGGAGAGTGACCCACCGAATGAAGACGCTTCAACTTGTCAAAAAGGAAGGGAAAGTTGGTGACGCCCCCGTGAACCGCAAGCGCTTGGACCCGGCGAGCTCCCCGCAGGCGGCCTTCGGGGTGCGTTTGCGCAGCGCACGTGAGGAACACGGCTGGACACAGGAGGAGCTGGCGCAGCGCCTCGGGTACTCCAGCACCCATGTGTCGTCGGTGGAAACTGGTCGCAAACCTCCAACCTTGCGTTTCGCGAAAAGTTCAGACGTGGCCTTCGGAACCGGCGACATGTTCGAACGGCTGTACCGCAAGGTACGGAATTCCGGTCTGCTGGAAGGCTTTCCGCAGTTCGTGGAGCGCGAGGCGGAGGCGGTGGAGATCCGGCTGTACGAGGTCGGTGTCGTGCCGGGGTTGTTGCAGACGGAGGAGTACGCGACGGTGCTGGCAGAGAGTGTCGTCCGGCGCGGGGCGATCTCCGAGGAGCAGGCGGAGGAGCGCGTCACGCTGGTCGCGGAGCGGCAGGCCGCCCTCGTACGGACACCGTCCCCCTGGGTTTTCGCCGTGCTGGACGAAAGTTGCCTGCGCCTATCGGTAGGTGCGCCCGATGTCATGCGCGCCCAGTTGGACCGGCTGCTGGACTTCGCCGAGCTGCCGAACACCACCCTCCAGGTCGCCCCGTTCGCCATGGGCGAGCGCCGGACGATCCGACTGCCGCTCTACATCCTGACGCTGCCGGACCGCTCGCTGCTCTCCTACGCGGAGTCCGCCCAACAGGGCCATCTGGAGCGGGACAACGCATTCGTCGTGCCCCTGCTGACGGCATACCATCAGCTACAGGCTGACGCGCTCTCCCAGGCGGAATCCGTGGCCTTGATCAGCGAGTTGCGAAAGGGCATCCCGTGACGACCGAATCCCCCCGCTGGTACACCTCCTCGTACAGCGACAACGGTGGCGCTTGCGTCGAGGTCGCCACCAACCTCGTGCCCACGCGCGGCACCGTCCCCGTCCGGGACTCCAAGGTGCCGGGTGGGCCGGTGCTGGGCTTCCGTGCCGAGGCCTTCGCCGCGTTCGTGGGCGGGGTCAAGGCCGGGCGCCCGATCTGACGCGCCGCAGCCCGGTCCCGTACTCGCTGAGGAGGTACGGGGCCGGGCTGCCGTGCGTCGTACGGGGGTCAGCGGGAGCGGCGGCGGGCCTGCTGGATCTCCTGGTGGGCCGCCCAGGCGTCCGCCACCGGGCCGAGGTGGCCGAGCTTGTCCGGGTTGATCACCGAGCGGATGGCCTGCACCTGGCCGTCCAGCACGTCCAGGACCATGGTGCTGAACACCTTGCCGGTGCGATCGCGGAAGACGGCGCCCGGCTGGCCGTTGATCTCGCAGGGCTCGTACGCCATGTCGATCAGCGCCACGTTCTCGACGTAGGAGCCGAGCAGGCGGGCCACCTTGTCGGCGCCGACGATCGTCCGGGCCAGGGCGGGCGCCTTGCCGCCGCTGTCGCCGGTCATCTGGACGTCGGCGGCGAGCAGTCCGCGTAGGCCGTCGAGGTCGCCGTCCTTGAGGGCGTCGAAGAACCGGGTGGCCAGCTCGACCCGTTCCCGCCGGTCCGCCGCGAAGCGGGGCCGCCCCTCGCGCATGTGCCGCCGGGCCCGTACGAGTAGCTGGCGGCAGGCGGACTCGGTGCGCCCGGTCGCCTCGGCGATCTCCTCGTAGTCGAAGGCGAACACCTCCCGGAGGACGAACACCGCCCGTTCGAGGGGGCTGAGGCGTTCCAGCAGGAGCAGGGCGCCCATCGAGACCGAGTCGGCCAGTTCGGCGGCGCGGGCGGGGTCCTCGTACGGGTCGCTGAGCAGCGGTTCGGGGAACCAGGGGCCGACGTACTCCTCCCGGCGTACGCGAGCCGAGCGGAGTACGTCGATGGCGATCCTGGTGACGGTGGTGGAGAGGTACGCCTTGGTGGAGTCGGGCCGGGTGGTGGAGGCGGCGTAGCGGAGCCAGGTCTCCTGGACGGCGTCCTCGGCTTCGGCGACGCTGCCCAGGATCCGGTAGGCGATCGAGAACAGCAGCGGTCGCAGGCCCTCGAACTCCTCCGCCTTGTCGTCGGTCACGCCGGGTCCTTTCGTCAGTCCGCCAGTGGGCTAGTGGTTGAACTGGCCGGGCTGGTAGTCGCCGGCCGGGACGCGGGCGATGATGTTGAGGCGGTTCACCAGGCCCATGAAGGACACCAGCAGCGCCAGGGCGGTGAGTTGCTCGGTGTCGTAGTGCTGGGCGGCCCGCTCCCACACCTCGTCGCTGACGCCCTCGCCCGCGTCGGCGACCCTGGTTCCCTGCTCGGCGAGCTCCAGCGCGGCGCGCTCGGGCTCGGTGAAGACGGTGGCCTCCCGCCAGGCCGCGACCAGGTGCAGCCGTACCGGGGACTCCCCCGCCGCGGCGGCCTCCTTGGTGTGCATGTCGATGCAGACGGCGCAGCCGTTGATCTGGCTGACCCGCAGCGCCACCAGCTCCTGGGTGGAGGTCGGCAGCGCCGAGTCCTTGATGATCCTGCCGGAGGTCGCGATGTGCTTGAAGATCTTGCCGGCGGTCTCGCTGGAGAAGTAGTCGAGTCGCGCGTCCATGGGTCCGTCCTCCTGGGTGGTGTGCTGGGTGGGCTGTGCGGAGTGGCTACACCCATGGGACGAGACAGCGCGGACGGGTGTGACACGTCGCCGTGGGTAGGGCGTGCTCCCTTTTTCCCCGTAGCGTCCCTCCCGTGCTGAAGCATCAGGAGGAGACCAGAGCGGCCTACGACGGGGTCGTGGAGCTGTACGCGTCGATGTTCGCCGGGCGGCTGGAGGCGCAGCCGTTCGCGCGGGCGATGGTGGGCACCTTCGCCGAGCTGGTGCGGGGGACGGGGAATGCGCGGGTCGCCGATGTGGGGTGCGGGCCCGGGCATCTGACGGCGATGTTGAGTGAGTTGGGGGTGGAGGCCTTCGGGGTGGATCTGTCGCCGGGCATGGTCGCGCATGCCCGGCGGGCCCATCCGGCGCTGCGGTTCGGTGTGGCGCGGATGGAGGAACTTCCGGTCGGGGGCGGCGTGTTGGGAGGGGTGCTGGCCCACTATTCGATGATCCACACCCCGCCCGCGGAGCTGCCCGCGCTGCTCGCCGAGCAGGCGCGGGTGCTGGCGCCCGGGGGGCTGCTCCTGGTGTCGTTCTTCGGGACCGAGGGTCCGCCGGAGCCGGTCCGCTTCGACCACAAGGTGGCGCCCGCGTACAGCTGGCCGGTGGACCGGTTCGCCGAGTTGCTGGCCGGGGCGGGGTTGAGCGTCTTCGCACGGTTGGTCCATGACCCGGACTCGGAACGGGGCTTCCTGGACGCCCACTTGCTGGCTCGGCTGGGGTAGGGCGGCGCGCGCTGAGATCCCCGCGGGGCGACGGTGCCCCCCCGCAGGGACCTGCGCGGGCTACCGGCTCACTGGCCGCCGCCCCCGTCCTACGGGGCGGGCGCGGGGTCCCGGGGTGCCTCCGGGGGCATCGGGCCGCCGTCGTGCCTGCCGCCGTCCGCCATGGCGGCGGTCAGCGGGGTGCGGGCCCCGTCCCCGGGGTGCCGGAAGGGGATTCCGCGCCACCCCTCGGCGTCCGGCGCCCTCGTCTCGTACGAATCGAGCACCACGCTCATTCCACCAGCCTCCTCTTCGGTGAGGGGCCACACCGCCGCCGTGCATACGACGGTCGGCGGTGCGGCCTGCGATGCGCGGGGGACGGTCGGCGTCGCCCGCGTCGGTCACCCGCCCCGGCGCTCGACCTGTCCAGGGCTTCCGTCACCGGGGCGGGAGTTCGGGGCTCTGCCGGTCAGCCGGTAGCCCCAGTCGATGAGACTTCATCACTTTCCGAGACAGTGGAACCACTCAGTGTGGACAATCAGGGACGTCCCGGGGTGGACGGAACGTCCCTACCGGTGTTGCGGAAGCAGAGGGAGCGTGGCGTGCCGAACGAGAGGCTGCGGGCCGCCATGGCCGCACGTGGATGGACGCACGCCGGGTTGGCGGCGCGGGTGGATGTGGACCCCAAGTCGGTGGAGCGCTGGGTGAACCTGGGCCGCGTTCCGCGTCGCGGCACCGCCTTCCGGGTCGCGGAGGCCATAGGAGAGGACGTGTACGCGCTGTGGCCGGCGTTGCGGCAGGCTCGCGCGGCACGAGCCGTCAGCCCGGAGCTGGTGGGGCTCTTCGAGCAGCGGGCGGAGCTTCCGGTGTCGGTGTTCGCCGACCTCTTCACCCAGGCCGTCGAGCACATCGACGTGCTGGTCTACGCCGCCGTGTTCCTCCACGAGTCGTACCCCCGGCTCACCGAGGTGCTCCGCGAGCGAGCGGCGGAGGGTTGTTCGGTGCGGATTGCCGTCGGTGACGCCGACAGCCCCAATATCCGACAACGCGGAGAGGAGGAGCGCTTCGGGCATGGGATCGAAAGCCGCTGCCGGCTCGCGGTGGAGCACTACCGGCCGCTGCTCGGGGTGCCCGGCGTCGAGCTGCGCACCCATGGCACCACCCTGTACAACAGCCTCTACCGTGCCGACGACCAGCTGCTGGTCAACGCTCATGTGTGGGGGACGAACGCGTACCGGGCGCCGGTCTGGCATCTCAGGCGCTGTGACAAGGGCGGTCTGTTCGACACCTACGCGGAAAGCTTCGACGCGGTCTGGCGTACGGCGACCCCGATGGAAGGACACGCTGACCGGTGAACCGCACCGAGTTCTACGACGATCCGGACGCACCCGAGCCGAACAGCCTGGTGGTCGCCGCCTCGGCCGTCGTGACGGACGAGGCGGGGCGCGTCCTGCTCCAGCGGCGCAGGGACAACGAGCTGTGGGCGCTGCCCGGTGGGGGCATGGAGAGGGACGAGTCGCTGCCCGGAGCGGCCGTACGAGAGGTGCGGGAGGAGACCGGCTACGACGTGGAGATCACCGGGCTGGTCGGCATGTACACGGACCCCCGCCACATCATCGCGTACGGCGACGGGGAGGTGCGGCGGCAGTTCAACGTGTGCTTCACGGCACGTATCACCGGAGGGTCCCTGAAGGTGTCGGAGGAGTCGTCGGAGGTCCGGTTCGTCTCGCCGGAGGAGATCGAGGGGCTGCCGATGCACCACACCCAGCGGCTGCGGGTGCGGCACTTTCTGGAGGGGCGGTCCACTCCGTACCTGGGATGAGGAGGCGCTGTCACGGCGTGCTGGTGAAGGAGCGGCGGTAGGAGCGGGGTGGGATTCCTCGGCGGCGTACGAACTGTTCGCGCAGGACGGCCGCGCTGCCGTAGCCGACGCGGTGGGCGATCTCCTCGACCGGCAGGTCGGTGGTCTCCAGGAGCTCTTCGGCGCTGCTCAGGCGCAGGGTCCGCAGCCAGGCGTGCGGGGTGGTGCCGGTCGCGGCGGTGAAGCGGCGGGTGAAGGAACGCTTGCTCATCAGGGCGCGCCGGGCCAGTTCGGCGACGGGAAGCGGCTGGTGGAGGTTCTCGCGGGCCCATGCGAGCACGTCGGTGAGGCGTTCGTCGCGGCAGCTCTCGGGGACGGGGGCGGCCAGGTACTGGGCCTGCCCGCCGTCGCGGTGGGAGGGCAGCACCATGTCCCGGGCGACGCCGTTGGCCATCGCGGCTCCGTGCTCCCGTCTGAGCAGGTGCAGGCAGAGATCGAAGCCGGCGGCGGCTCCCGCGCCCGTGACGACACGGCCTTCGTCGATGTAGAGGGCGTCGGGTTCGACGGTGATACGGGGGTGGCGGTCGGCGAGCAGGTCGGCGAACCGCCAGTGGGTGGTGGCCCGCCGGCCGTCGAGCAGTCCGGCGGCGGCGAGCGCGAAGGTCCCGACGCAGTGGGCCGCGACCAGTGCGCCGCGCTCGTACGCGGTGGACAGGGCGTCGAGCACGGAGGGAGGGGGCGGTGTGCGGAAGTCGGCCCAGGGCAGGGCGATCACCAGGTCGGCGGAGGCGAGCCGGTCCAGGCCGTGGGTGACGGCGAGCGGCACGCCGAGGTCGGTGGGGACCGGGCCGGGCCGGTCGGTGCACAGGGCGAAGTCGAAGCCGGGCAGCGCCTCGCCGTGCGGGCCGAAGACCTCGGCGACGATGCCGACCGCGAGCATGCCGACAGCGGGTGGGACGTAGGCGGCGACGGTCGCGAAGGGAGGCATGGAGGGAGTGTGGCACTAATCCTGCGATAGGTGGCAGGTGTGCCACTCGTGAACGGCTCGGGAGATCACGAGTATTGAGGGCATGACAGACGCACCGCTCGGGCGCAGCGCCGAGTACACGATCCTGACCACCGGATACGTCGGTTCCACCGGCCCGGGAGTCGCCGCCACCGTCTCCTATGTCTTCGACGCCGGCCGGCATGTGATCTTCGATCCGGGCATGGTGGCGAGTGTGGACGACATCCTCGTCCCGCTGGAGAAGCTGGGGCTCGGCCCCGACGACATCACCGACGTGGTGCTCAGCCACCACCACCCGGACAACACCATGAACGTCGGCCTGTTCCGCCAGGCCCGGGTGCACGACCACAAGGTGGAGTACCTCGGCCACCAGTGGACGAACCGGGACGCGGAGGGGTACGAACTCACCCCGTCGCTGAGGCTGATCCGCACCCCGGGGCACAGCGCCGAGGACATCACGCTGCTGGCGGGCACGGAGTCGGGAGTCGTCGCCTTCGCCGGTGACCTGTGGTGGCACGCGGACGGCCCCGCGGACGACCCGGTGGCTCCCGACCGCGAGGTGCTGCGCGCCTCCCGGCTCCGGGTGCTGGCCGCCGCGGACCTGATCGTGCCCGGCCACGGCGGCCCGTTCAAGGGGGACGACTCCACCCCGCGGTGAGCGCGGGAGGGGGGCCTTGTGGCCTTGGGGCTCGGCCTCCGGCTGCCTACGGGGGTGGCAGCCGGGAGCCAGGGGCTCAGGCAGCGGTGGCGCGGACCGCCTGGAGGATCAGGGCGGCGACCTCCTTGGGGCGGGAGACGGCGACCGCGTGGGAGGCGCCCTCGGCCTCGACGACGGTGGCTCCGGCCCGCTTGGCGGCGAAGCGCTGGACCTCGGGGTTGATGGCCTGGTCCGCGGCGGCGACCAGGGCCCAGGAGGGCTTGGTCTTCCAGGCGGCGGCGGAAGCGGGCTCCTCGAAGGCGGCGGCGGCGAGGGGGCGCTGCGCCAGGGCGAGGATCTCCGTGGTCTCGGTGGGCACATCGGCGCCGAAGACGGTCGGGAAGGCGTCCGCGGCGAGGGTGACCTCCACGGCGGGCTCGGCACCGGGGACCGGGTAGGTCCACTGGCGGAGGTTGCTCACCAGGGACGTCGCCGGGAAGCCGCCCTGGAGTTCGCCGAGGCTCTCGCCCTCCTCCAGGACGTAGGCCGCGATGTAGACGAGGCCGGTGACGTTCTCCTGGGTGCCGGCCACGGTGATCAGCGCGCCGGCGTAGGAGTGGCCGACCAGGATGACGGGGCCGTCGATCTGGGCGGCGACGGAGGCGATGTACGCGGCGTCGGAGGCCAGACCGCGCAGCGGGTTGGGCGGGGCGATCACCGGGACGCCCTGGCCGCGCAGTTCGGCGATGACGCCGGACCAGCTCGTGGCGTCGGCGAAGGCCCCGTGGACGAGCACGACGGTGGGGGTGGAGGGGGAAGGGGAAGGGGAAGGGGCGGTCATGGAGGGCTCCTTGGGATCGGGGTGCGCGCCGGCACGGGGCCGGTGGGGTCTCACCGTAGGAGCGGTGGTGGAGGGGGAGTTGACGGTCGGCGCAGTGGTTGTGGCCTCGCCGCGCAGTGTCGGGCCGGCTCCGTCGGGGGCGCTCAGTCGGCGTCCAGGCGGTCGAGTCGTTCGCGGGCGTGGGCGAGGCGGGTGGGGTCGGCCTCGGGGCCGAGGGCGAGGCAGCGGGCGTACGCCTCCCGGGCCCCGTCGGGGCGGCCCGCGGAGAGCAGGATGTCCGCCAGCACCGTGATCTTCCGGCTGAGCATGGCCGTGTTGCCGCTGGCCAGGCAGACGTCGATGGAGCGGCGCAGGCAGCTGACGGCCTCGTCCCACTGGCCCAGGAGGCCGTGGCACTGCCCGATTCCTCCGAGCAGTTCGTGCCGGGCGAAGCCGGCGATATGGGCGGGCAGGTGGTCCTGGTGCTCGTCCAGGTAGGAGAGGGCGGCCTGGTATCCGGCAAGGGCCTCCGTGGTCCGCCCACTGCGGCGCAGGGCGTTGGCGCGGCCGTGGAGCGACTGGAGGGTGCCGTTGAGGTCGCCGGCGGCTTCGAAGAGGCGGGCCGACTGCTCGATGTGGTCCAGGGCGGCGGCGGCCCGGTCCAGCCGCCCGTAGGCCAGTGAGCGGTAGTGGTGCGCCCACGCCTGCTGGACCAGGTCGCCGGCGCGTACCGCGGCGTCCAGGGCCCGGGCGGCCAGGGCCAGGCCCTCCTCCGGCCGGCCCTCGCAGACGGTCACCGCCCAGGAGTGGTAATTGAGTTGGGTGGCCTCGGCGAGCGGGTCGCCCAGGGTCTCGGCGGACCGGGCGGCGGTACCGAAGACCTCGGGCCAGTGGCCCCAGAAGATCCAGTGGTCGGAGAACCAGTGCAGCGCCTCGGCCACTTCCACCACCCGGGCGTGGTCGCCGGCCACCGCGGCGGCGCGCAGGGCGGCCAGCCAGTTGGCGCTCTCGGCTTGCAGCCAGCGGCGGGCCTCGGCGGGGTCCGCCAGTACGGGATCGTTGTCGGGGTCGGGGTCGGGGTCCTGGTCGGGCTCGTACCAGCGGCCCGCCCGTACCGTGGTGTCCAGCAGCCAGGCGTACAGCGCCGCCCGGGCCGCCTCGGTGTCCTCCGGGCGGTCCTCGACGGAGAGGCGGGTGCGGGCGTACAGGCAGAGCAGGTCGTGCAGCCGGTAGCGCTCCCCGGACGCGCCCAGCAGCCCGGCCTCGACCAGCTCTTCGAGGGTGTCCTCGGCGTCGAACGGGTCCTGCCCGGTGAGCCGGGCCGCACCGGCCACCCCGGTGTCCTGGCCGGGGACCAGGGCCAGGCGGCGGAACATCAGCGCGGCGGCGGGGCCGAGATGGCGGTACGAGAGGTCGAAGGCGCTCGCCACGCTGACGTCCCCGGCGGCCAGTGCGTCCAGCCGCCGGTGCTCGACGGCCAGCCGCCCGGCCAGTCGGCGCACCGGCACATCGGCCCGGGTGGCCAGCCAGTTGCCCGCCACCCGCAGGGCCAGCGGCAGATGGCCGCAGTACCCGGCCACCGCCGCCAGCGCCTCGGGGTCGGCCGCCGCGCGCCCGGGGCCGGCCAGGTCGGCCAGGAACCGGATCGCCTCCGGTGGGCTGAGCGCGCCCAGCGGCAGCCGGTGGACGCTGTCCAGCCCGGTCAGCATGCGGCGGCTGGTGACCAGCACCATGGCCGGTCCGGACCCGGGCAGCAGCGGGCGGACCTGCGCCTCGTCGCGGGCGTTGTCCAGCACCAGCAGGCACCGGCGCTCGGCCAGCACCCGCCCGTACAGCTCCCGTAGGCCCTCCGGACCGGCGTCGAGCAGCTCGCGGTCGGCCACGCCGAGGGACTTGAGCACCCCGAGGAGCAGTTCGGTGGCGCCGGGCGGCTCCTCGTCCACACCGCGCAGGTCCACCACGAGCCGGCCGTCCGGGAAGAGGTCGCCGAGCCGGCGGGCGGCTTGCAGGGCGAGCGTGGTCTTGCCGGCGCCCGGCTGCCCGCTCACCGTCACCACCACCGGCTGCCGGGGGGCCTGGGACGGTGCCCCGGTGGGCACCGGGGGCCGGGGGGCCTGGGGCGGCATGGCCGTCACCGGCTGGCCGGGAGCCTCCGTCGTCGCGGCCACCGGCTGCCCGGGGGCCTGCGGCGTTTCGGTCGGCGCCGGCTGCCCGGAGGCCTGCGCCGCCATGGCCGTCACCGGCTGCCCGGGAGCCTCCGCCGTCGCGGCCACCGGCTGCCCGGGGGCCTGCGGCGTTTCGGTCGGCGCGGGCTGCCCGGAGGCCTGCGCCGCCGTGGCCGTCACCGGCTGCCCGGGAGCCTCCGTCGTCGCGGCCACCGGCTGCCCGGGAGCCTCCGCCGTCGCGGCCACCGGCTGCCCGGGGGCCTGCGGCGTTTCGGTCGGCGCCGGCTGCCCGGAGGCCTGCGCCGCCGTGGCCGTCACCGGCTGCCCGGGAGCCTCCGCCGTCGCGGTCGTCGGCTGCCCGGGAGCCTCCGCCGTCGCGGCCATGGGCTGCCCGGGTGCCTGCGGCGCCCCGGTCGGCGCCGGCTGCCCGGAGGCCTGTGCCGCCGTGGCCGTCACCGGCTGCCCGGGAGCCTTCGCCGTCCCGGTCGTCGGCACCGGCCCGCTGGTGGCCTCGCCTGACGTGGCCTGGGCGGCCAGCCGTTCCAGCAGGGCCAACTCCGCCTCGCGGCCGGTGAAGTCGTCCACGCCCCGGGGCAGGGGCAGGGAGCGGGCTCCGGTGGCGGGGGCCCCGGGGACGCGGGGCGGGCGGGCGGCGGCCTGTAGTCGGCGGTGCTCCTCCGGGGTCAGGCGCAGGGCTTCGGCGAGGGCGGTCACCGTGCGGCGCTGCGGGGTGGCCCGCCGCCCCCGCTCCAGGTCACCGATGCCCCGCGCGCTCAGCCCCGAGGCCTCGGCCAGGCCCTCCAGGGTCAGCGCTCTCGCCAGCCGCAGACTCCGCAGCAGCGCCCCGAACGCGGCCGTGTCCTCCCCCGCCGAACCCGTTCCCCCGGAGCCGCCCTGTCCCTGTTCCCGCACGATTTCCCGTACTTCTTCCTGTGCTTGTGCCTGTAGTCGTTCCTGGTGGGTCCCGGAGCCTATGTGGTCACATATCGCTCCGGAACGATCGGAGGAACAGTGTCCCCTGAGTCGCCTGATCCTGCTCCCGTCGGTCTCGTCGCCACCGCAGGTCTGGACACCGCGCCGCTTCCCGCATGCGGGGACCGGGCGGAGCTCTGGCACGAGGCGGTGTCCCGGGCGTTCGTCCCGCTCGATGTGCGGTTCCTGGAGGCGGCCCCATCTCCCGGGCGCATCGTCAGCCGGCAGCTCGGTCCCGTACAGGTGTCCCGGGTCGAGGCGGGGCCGCAGGCGGTCACCCGCAACCGGCGGCTCATCGCCCGGGGCGGCGACGACTTCCTCATCCTGAGCCTCCAGCAGCGGGGTGCGGCGCTCAAGGACCAGGACGGGCGGCAGTCGCGCATCGAGCCGGGGCAGTTGTCGCTCTCCGATCCGTCGCGGCCGTTCCGCAAGGAACTGCGGTGCGCCTTCCGGTTCCTCTCCTTCCAGTTCCCCCGGGCCGATCTACGGGTACGGGACGGCGACCTGCGGGCGGTGACCGCGACCGCGTTCGCCCGCACCGACGGCTGCCACCGGCTGGTGGCGTCCTATCTCTCCCGACTGGGGCGGACCGCCGCCGAGTTGGAGGGGCCGATGGGCCACCAGCTGGGCAGGACGGCACTGGACCTGCTGGCGATGCTGATCGACGAGCGGTGCGGGCGGTTCGCCCCGCAGGCGCCCGACCGGGCCGCGGCCCTGCTCGTCCGGGTGAAGGACCACATCGTCCGCCACCTCGGCGACCCCGGTCTGTCGCCGGCCACCATCGCCGCCGCGCACTTCATATCCGTTCGCTATCTGCATGTGCTGTTCCGCGCTGAGGAGTTGTCGGTGGGCCGGTGGATCCGCGCGGAGCGGCTCACGCGCTGCCGCCAGGACCTGCTGGAGCCCGCCGCCGCCCGGGACGGTGTGGCGGCGGTCGCCCGGCGCTGGGGCTTTGTGAGTCCGAGCCACTTCAGCCGGGCCTTCCGGGAGGAGTACGGGATGGCGCCGCGCGACTGGCAGAAGTGGGCGAGCGAGCGGAGACG
This sequence comes from Streptomyces sp. NPDC046887, assembly GCF_040644755.1. Lineage (NCBI taxonomy): Bacteria > Bacillati > Actinomycetota > Actinomycetes > Kitasatosporales > Streptomycetaceae > Streptomyces > Streptomyces sp. NPDC046887. The sequence goes on along the minus strand of NZ_JBEYXH010000011.1, from coordinate 143,102 downwards.
GGCGGCTGGGGACGGAGGTCAGAAGACGTTGACGTCCACGACCCGCCAGGTGGTGCCGATCCGTCCCGCCCGGACCCAGGTGTATCCCTCGGGGCCGTCGATGTCGACGCGGACGGATTCCTCGATGCCGTCCCCCGGGTCGTCCCCGGTGTCGTCCTGGTCGCCGTCGATCCGGTAGGCGCCCGGATCGTTGACGCGGGCCGGCCGGCGGAAGGGGGTCAGCACGGTCCCGGCGATCACGCGGAGGGCCTGGCCAGTGATCATGGCGCACCCTGGCAAGGGGTCCGGAGGGTGAAGGGTCCGCCCGTCCCGGCTGCGCGCGCTCACCCATCGTTTTCGGACAAGAGTGGCCGAGATCATCTCACCGGAGATCACCGATCTTGATAGGGTCGTGGCGACTGCGTTGAATGACCATCTACGCGACATGGACGCGGGGCCAATGCGCCCTGCTGTCTGGACCGCCCTCCCCGGAGGGCGGGATTTCGGGGGGAATGAGTTGCGGAATTCATCGGGGAATCGTCCTCATACGACCAGGCTGCCGGAGGCCGCGCCCAGCGTGCCGTAAGCCCTGGTCAGGCACATCACAGCAGGATCACCTCGGGCCGTCGCGCACCAGCGTGACGTCGCCCTCGCACCCGTACGTCTGACGCTCGCCATGCCCGAGCGTCCGGCCGGGCTGCCCGGTTTCCGAAATGGCGCCAAGCCGTCACCCTGACCTGCCCGGTCTTTCGGCGTACCCGGCGGAGGGCTCCCTTTCCCATGCTCTGGTGCACCCCCTTTTGCGGAATACGAAGCGGAATACGAAGAGGAAAGAGACGCGCATGCGAAGAAGCGCTCCACACCAGGTCCGCGCCACCGTGCGGCGCGGTGCCGTGGCCACCACCGCCGTCGCCGCCGTCCTCGCGGTGAGCGGCCAGAGCACCGTGTCCGCCGCTCCGGTGCCGGCCGCGCCGGTGTCCGCAGGCCTGGCGGTCCGGGCGGCGGCGGACGCCGGCACCATCGGCACCGACGAGACCCAGCGGGTGAACGCGGCGGCGGTGGTGGGGCTGGACCCCACCGCGGACATACTGCTGCTGTCCGACAGCGACTTCATCCACGCGCTGTGGCGGAAGGCGAACGAGGCCGGGGAGCGGCTGGAGTCGGTGCGCACGGCGGCCGAGAAGGCCATGGCGAGCACCGTGGACGCGGACCATGTGGCGTTCATCGTCACCGGCATCCACGAGGCGCACCAGCAGGACAAGCAGCGTGAGCGGGACAAGGCCGAGGCCGAACGGGCGGCGCGGCTGGCACGGCAGCAGGCGCTGCTGGCCATCGGCATCCCGAGCACCCCCGAGCTGCTGGGGCTCAGCGACGACAACTTCATCCGGGCGATCCTGCGGCACGAGGCCTCCGGTCCGGAGGTGCGGGCCGCGGCCACCCGGGCGCTGCTCGCGGACGCGGCGGCCTGGCGGGAGTTCATCGTCAACGGCGCGCGCGAGGCCCACAAGAAGGACGTGGCCAAGGAGCTGGAGGAGCTGGAGGAGAAGAACCGCAAGGAGGCGGAGCTCCGCAGGAACCAGGCCGCGCGCAAGAACGTGGCCGCGCTGTTCCGTATCCCGATCTCGCAGAGCCTGCTCGACATGAGCGACGACAACTTCATCCGCGAGATGCTGCGCCTGGCGCCGGCGGACCTGAAGAACTCCGAGCTCTACCGGGCCGCCCAGAAGGCGGTGCTCAGCACCAAGGCCGCGGACTGGCTGGACTTCCTGTACACCGGCGCGGACGCGGCCTACAAGCGCGACGACGCGGCCCGGCGGGAGAAGCTGGCGGAGGCCAACCGGGTGCTGGCCCGGCAGATCCTGGACACCGCGAAGAAGAGCCCGTTCAACCCGTATCTGGTGTCGTCGGCGGAGAAGGCGCTGGCGGCCGGTGACGTACAGGTGGCGGAGTTCCTCTCGGAGGCCGGCCAGCGGCGGGCCCGGCGGCAGTCGCTGTCGCTGCGGGTGGAGAAGAGCCCCGCGGAGAAGTGGCTGCCGGTGTACCACTCGGGGGTCAACGGCGCGGCGGCCACCGTCGGTCCGGTGTCCCCGCAGAACGTCCCGCTGCGCGGGGCCGCCACCTGGCTGGTGCTGCCCGCCCTCTCGGGGAAGGCCGGCTGCTTCTCGTTCGAGGCCGCGAGCAAGTCCGGCCACTACCTCAAGGGCACCACGGACGAAGGCCTGGTCGTCCTGGGAGCGAACAACAACACCGCGGCGTTCAAGAACAGCGCCACCTGGTGCCCGGACCTCCAGGGCTGGGTGCCCGGCAAGACCTCGGCGGCCTGGTTCCTCTGGCAGGGCGCCAAGGAGCGCTACCAGGTGAAGGTGAACGCACGGAACGAGCTGTTCACCGCCGGCTGGTACGGCGAGTGGCGCGACCTGCTGACCGCCTACCCGGCCTGGGAGGTCACCCCTCCCCTGGCGCCGTGAGCACCCGGACGAGGTTGGCCGCCCGCGCAGTCCTCGCCGCGGTGGTGCTGCCGGTGGTGGCGGCCGGCCCGGCCCACGGCCAGGACCTTCCGCCTACGCCGGTGGCGGCGGTGGCGGTGGCGGTGGCGAGTGAGTCGGACGGCGCGCGGGCGGCGCTGGCCGCGGCGGCGGCCGGGGCGCGCGAACAGGTGCGGCGGATCGCCCTGTCGGGGCTGCCGGCCGAGCTGCGGACCTCGGCGTGGAACGCGCTGCGCAGCACCCGCGGGGACGCGGCGATCGCCGAGTGGCTGGCACCGGGCGGGGGTTACGACCTGGCCAAGCAGCGGCTGCGGGACTCCCGTACCCGCAACCGGCAGTTCTGCGAGCGCGTGGTGGCCACCCACCCGGCCGCCTTCGCCCCGGCCACCCGGGCGGGCGCGGAGAAGGCGCTGAAGGGTACGGACGCCGACCGGGCCGCCTTCGTGAAGAGCGGCTACGCCCAGGCGCAGGCCAAGGACCGGGGTGCCCGGGAGGCGGCGGCCACCGAGCAGCAGGCCGTACGGGCCAAGGACCGCGAGTTCGTCGCCGGGCTCGCCACGCACGACCCGGGCGAGCAGGTGCGGGTGGCGGCGCAGTGGGCGCTGCGGCCGGGCGCCGGGGACGAGGACGTCCGCGAGTTCTACGGGTTCGGCTGGGTGAGCGGTGGGGCGCTGGACCTGGAGGGGCACCGGCTGCGCACCGCGGAGTCCGAGGCCCTGCGCCACCGGACGCTGACGCTGCTGCTCAAGGCCGCGGTCGACGCCGAGGAGGCGCTGCGCGGCGCCTCGGACGCCGCCGCGGCCCGTGCGGAGGCCGAACGCGCCTGGCAGGCCGTGGCCGCGCACGCGCAGGGCGCCGAGACGGCGTGGCTGGCGGAGCAGGCGCAGGCCGGGCGGCAGGCGGAGGCCTGGCGGGGCGTGCAGGCCCTGGCGCGGGGCTCGGCGGACGAGTTGTGGAAGCGCATGGCGGACCCGGCGGGCGAGAACGAGCGGTCCTGGTCCCGGGAGCAGCAGGACGCCGTCGGCTCCGCCGCCTTCTGGCAGGACATCCTCCGCCAGGCCCGCGAGGGCGGGACCCGGGTGGCGGGCTGACCGCCGCCGCGCCGGGAGCGGCCGTTCCGCCGAGAGGGTCGGCGGGCCGCCGCGCACCGGGTGCTCCGGACCGTACACCGGGCCGGAGCACCCGTTCTTCGTCATCCATTCCGAAGGAAAGGGACGCTCCCATGAGGGGGATACTCCGGCCAGGTGCCGGAAGACGGACCGAGGCCGAAGGACGGGCCGGGGCCGGAAGGGGGATCGGCCGTCTGCGGGCAGCCGCCGCCAAGGCCGTCTCGGCGGCGGTGGCCGCGGCGGTGCTGGGCGGGTTGACCACCCCGGCCCAGGCCGCGGCGCCCGAGGCGCCGGTGGTCGCACCGTCGGCCGCCGTGCTGCTCGCGTCGGCGCTACGGGCGGAGGCGGACGCTCCGGCGCCCGGCGCGCCCATGACCTCACTGGCCCGGCTCAGCGCCGACGCCGACCGGCGACTGGTCGAGGACTACGCGGAGTTCGACGAGGAAGAGGAGGTACGCGAGGCCGCCAGGAAGGCGCTGGAGAGCACCGACCCCAACGCCATCCGCGACTTCCTGGAGCGCGGCGAGGCCGAGGCCCGCAAGCGGGCGCAGGACAAGCGGAACGCCGCCGACACCGAGAACCGCAAGCAGATCGAGGCCCTGCGCGGCACCGGCGGGCCGTACTTCAACGCCGAGGTCGAGCGGGTCCTCAAGGGCACCGCCCGGGACCGCGCGGACTTCCTCGCCTTCGGCGCGGAGATCGCCCGGCAGCGGGACAAGACCACCGAGGAGAACGAGCGCAAGCGGGCCGAGGAGCTCCGCAAGCGGGTCGAGATGCTGGCCGCCAGCGGCGGCCCCGAGGTGCAGCGGGCGGCCAGGATCGCCCTGGCCACCGGTGACGACAAGGCCATCGCGGAGTTCCTGGACAAGGGCTACCAGGTCGCGGCGCAGAAGGACGCCGACGAGCGGGCCGCCCGGGAGAAGGAGCAGAAGGAGGCGCTGGAGGCGGCGGAGCGGCTGCGCAAGCTGGCCGACGACACCGCCCGCGCCGCCCAGGCCCGTACCAAGCTCATCGCGGTGCACGGGGACGCCGTACGGGCGTTGAAGAACGCCTCCAACGCGATGAGCCTGGCGGCCGCCGCCTCCCGCGAGGCGGACCGGATGCTGTCCGCGGACAAGGCGGGCAAGCGGCTGTCGGACTACACCGAGGTGAAGAAGGACGCCGCCCGGCAGGTCGGCTTCGCCGACACCGCCGCCAAGCAGGCGCAGGTGGCCGCCGGGCAGGCCAAGGTGCAGGCCGACATCCTGGTGGAGACCGGACTGACCTACGGGGTCCAGTGGTCCCAGGTCGCCACCGGTATCGCCGCCGCGGCCGACGCCGCCCACCGCGCCGCCCAGACCGCCCGGCACGCCATCGACGCCACCGCCGCCGACGCGGCCGGGCTCAACGCCGCCAACAAGGCCGAGCTGCACGCCAAGCAGGCCGAGGCGTGGCGCGCCAACGCCCAGGAGCACGCCAAGGCCGCCGCCGCCATGGCCCGGCAGGCCGAGGCCCAGGCCAAGATCGCGGCCGACGCCGCCGCCAAGGGCCGCCAGGCCCGGATCGACGCGGAGCAGGCGGAGAAGGACGCCTGGGCGCATGCCCAGAAGACCCGCGACGCCCGGGTGGTGGCCCAGAACCAGGCGAAGATCGCCGCCGAGCAGCGGGGCATCGCCCAGCGCGAACGGGAGCTGGCCGCCGCGGCCCGCGTCCGGGCGGAGCAGCAGCAGGCCGCCGCGGCCGAGGCCCGTGCCCGCGCCGACGCCGAGGCCCGTACCGCCTCCGCCAAGCGGGCCGAGGCCCAGCAGGCCGCGACCAAGGCCTCCGAGGCCCGGGGCCGGGCCGCCGCGCAGGAGGGCATCGCCGCCACAGCCGACGAGAAGGCCCGGGGCGAGGAGACCAAGGCCCGCAAAGCCCGGGAAGCCGCCGCGGCCGCCGAGCGGGAGAACAACGCCCAGCAGGCCCGGCTGCGGGCCACCGAGGCGGTGGAGGCGGCCACCCGGGGCACCGAGGGCTCCGAGGCCGCCCGGGCCGCCGCGGACGCCGCGCGCGCCGACGCCGCGACCGCCAAGCAGGCGGCGGGCTCTGCCCGTTCGGCGGCGAACGCGGCCACCGACGCGGCCCTGCGCTCGCGCTCCGCGGCCATCGAGGCGGCGGGCGCCGCGGCCCGGGCCCGGGCCGCCGCCACCGAGGCGACCGCGCACGCCTCCCGCGCCAACGCCGCCGCCGGCAAGGCCGAAGCGGCCGCCTCCATGGCGAACGCCGCGGCGAACAAGGCCCGTTCGGAGGCCGCCGCCACCCACTCGGCCGCGCTGCGCGCCAACTCCAAGGCCGCCGAGGCCACCGCGCAGGAGGGCCGGGCCGGAATGGCCGCCCATGAGGCCGTGCGCCTCGCCGGGCTCGCCGCCATCCGCGCCAACCAGTCCCTCCAGGCGGCCCACCGCACCCGGGACGAGGCGGACGGCGCGACCCGTGAGGCCGCCATGGCCCAGCTCCAGGCCGCCGTCGCCGTCCAGGCGTCCGCGTCCGCCCGCTCCACCGCCGCCGGCATCGCCGACCCGGCCAACACCGCCATCGCGCTGACCGCCCCGTTCTCCGGCACCGACGTCGGCGCTGATCTGGCGGCCGAGGTGGCCAAGGCCGCGATCTCGACCGGCCAGGCGGAGGTGGCCAAGGCCGAGGCCCGGGCAGTGGAGGCGGTCAAGGCCGCCGACGCCGCCAAGGCCGCCGCCGACCGGGCCAACGCCCAGGTGGCACCCGCGTTCAAGGCCGCGGCGGACGCCGCCCGGTCCTCGGCGGACGCCGCACGTTCGTCGGCCGCCGCGCTGAAGTCCGCGGCCCAGGCCGCCGAGGAGGGCGCCAAGGCGCGGGCCGCCGCCGCCCGCGCCGACCAGGCCGACGCCCAGGCCAGGGCGGACGCCGCCCTCGCCCGGCAGGCCGCCGAGCAGGCCTTCGCCGACGCCACCGCGGCCCGTACCGCCGCCACCCAGGCAGAGGTCGAGGCGGAACGCGCCCGCGGTGCCGCCACCCGCGCGGAGAACGAGGCCGCCGCCGCGAGCAGCGCCGCCGCCCTGGCCGAGCGCGAGGCCGCCACGGCCCGGAGCGCGGCCACCCAGGCGGAGCAGGACGCCGCCGACGCCGGCAAACTCGCCGAGTCCGCCGAGGCGCACGCCAAGTCGGCCGAGGAGGCGGCCAAGAACGCCAACACCCACGCGGAGGAGGCGAAGAAGGCCGCCGAACGCGCCGAGGAGGCCGAGCGCGAGCGGCAGCGCAAGGAACTGGCCGAGGCCGCCAAGCCGAACGCCAAGTACACCGACCCGCAGCCCGGCGGCGGGGGCAGTGAGCCCGGCAGCGGCACCGAGGCTCTGGAAGCGCTGATCCTGCGGATGGCCACCGAGTACGCCCTGGAGCAGGCCGGGCTGAGCGAGGAGGAACTGGCGCTGGCCCGGGACCTCTCCGGCCAGGACCTCCTGGACTACCTGATGGACAACGGCGCCGAGATCCTGGTGGAGCTGTTCCTGGCGGACATCAAGGAGTGCATCGACGACCCGGACATCGGGATCTGCATCTGGGCCATCGTGCAGAACGCGGGCCCGGTCAAGCTGGTGAAGATCGGCAGCAAGCTGCCGAGGATCAGCAAGGCCGTCTGGGGCATCAAGGGGTTCCTGGAGAAGGTCAACAAGGCCCGCAAGAAGGTCGACGCCTTCACCGAGAAGCTGGAGGACGCCAAGGAGAAGCTGGACCGGCTCGGTGTCAGCTGCGACCGCGACTCCGGCGGCGGCAAGCCCGGCAAGCCGGGCAAGCAGTCGAAGGCGCCGGCCGGCCGGCTGTCCGCCGCGCCCTCCGACGACAAGCCGAAGCCCAAGCCGGACACCGACTGCACCTTCCCCATCTTCCGGACCCCGAAGACCGTGGACGTGGCCTATGAGAAGCTGCACGGCCCGAATCCGGTCCGGGGGGCGGAGGAGGGGAGCAACGGCCTGGTGTACTTCGGCGAGCAGAGCGTCGCCGCGGAGTACTGGGGGCGTGGCACCTACGCCTCCGGGATGTACCGGTACGACATGGATATGAAGTTCCTGGTGCAGTTCGCCAAGGCGGCCAAGCGCTATGACTGGAAGGGACCGAACGGAAGCCCCAGGATCGAGTGGGAGATCGAGTACAAGAGGCTGGACGAGTTCAACTCCCTGACCGTCGACCGCACCTGGATAAAGAAGCCGTGAGGAGGCTGAGAGACATGCCCTCGACACTCCACCAGGAGTACGACATCCGCGTCCTCGCCGTACGCCCCTGGGGGCTGGACGTGGTGCTCCCGAACGGCACCGCGGGTCTGATTGACAACGCCAAGGACCCCAACTGGCCGGACGGTGACCAGGAGGCGGCCGTGGGCACGGTGGTCCGCGCCGTCGTCCTGGACGACGAGCGCGACCCGGTCCGGATGAGCGCCCTGGACAGTGACCGGGCCATCGCCCGTGCGCTGAGGGAGGCCGCCGGCGGGTAGAGGACCCGGCAAGGTCCGAGGGCCGCACCTCCCGGAGGGATCCGGGGGGTGCGGCCCTCTGCGTACGCCGGTGGGTTACGGCGCCTTGGCCTCCCGTACCACCCTCGCCGCGTTCCCCCAGGTCAGTGCCGTGATATCGGCTTCCGACCAGTCGCGGTGCAGCAGCTCCGCGATGAGGTTGGGGTAGCAGGAGGCGTCCTCCAGGCCGATGGTGTGCGGGGCGTCGACGGCGGTGCCGTAGGAGCCGGCCAGGCCGACGGACTCGGGGCCGGCCAGCGCGCGGACGTGCTCGACATGGTCGGCGACGTCCCAGAGGGAGGCCGGCTGGTCGTCGTGGCACACCTGGTCGGGGGCGAAACTGACCATGCAGACGCCCCGGTTGGCGCGCAGCCGGCGCAGGATGTCGTCGGAGACGTTGGCGGGGTGGTCGGTGAGGATCCGCGCGGCGGAGCGGGAGAGGATCACCGGGGCGCTGGTGACGGCCAGGACGCGGTCCATGGTCTCCTCGGCGGCGCCGGAGAGGTCGACCAGCACGCCGAGGCGGTTCATCTCGCGGATGACGGACTCGCCGAACGGCGTCAGCCCGGTGGCCGTCCAGTGGGCCCCGGCCACGGTGGCACTGCGGACGCCGAGGGCGTGGTACGCGCGCAGGGTGCCCAGCGAGTCGGCGAGCGCGGCCCCGGCGACCGGGCCGAGGAGCGAGGCGATCCGGCCGCTGTCGCGGGCCTCGGCCATCTCGTCGGCGCCGGTGACCAGACGCAGCGCCTCCGGACAGGAGGCGATCAGGGTGGTGACGGCGTCGATCCGGTCCAGGGTGGCGCTGACCGCGCTGTCACCGGTGGCGTCCGGGCCGGTGTGCAGGGACCAGAACTGGGCGCCGACCCCGCCGGCCTGGATGCGCGGGATGTCGGTGTCCAGCAGGACGGACCCGTACATCAGGTCCTGCCAGTGGGTGTGGTCCAGCTGCTGGCCCAGGGTGTTGTGGCCGTCCACCACCAGCTGCGCGGCCAGCAGCACGCGGGCGCGCTCCAGGTCGAACGCGGCGGGGGTGGGTGCCTGGGCGGGAGGCGGGTCGTCGGGCTCTCCGAAGGCGGCGGAATCCGCGTACGGGAGGTGCTGAAGGTCTGCCATGGCTCCGCTCCGGGACACGAGACGGTGCGGGCGGGCCGTCCGGGCGAGCGGGGGGGCAGCGCGCTCCGGACGACACGCCCTGCCCACCACGGTGGCATGGAGCGGATGCGACGGCGCGGCGGTGTCCGCCGAATGGGGGACACCGCCGCGTACGGCCGGGGGCGGAGGGCCTGGGAGCGGTCAGCCGTCCAGGGCGGCGAGGGTGGCGGTGGACGGGGGGCGGGTCGCGGCGCGGGCGACGGACTCGGCGTCGCGGAGTACGCGGACCGCGTTCTGCCAGGTGAGCATGGCGATATCGGTATGCGACCAGCGGCGGTCGAGCAGTTCGGCGATGAGGTTCGGGTAGCCGGCCACATCCGCCAGGTCGGACGGGGTGAACGCGGTGCCGTCAAAGTCGCCGCCGATGCCGATATGCGCGATGCCGGCCGCCTCGCGCATATGGTCCAGATGGTCCGCGACGGTGGCCGCGGTGGCGGTGGGGCGGGGGTTGGCCGCCTCGAAGGCCGCGTGCACGGCCATCGCCCTGGCGCTGGTGTCCAGGTGGTGCAGACCGTGGGCGCGCATGTTCTCGTCGGCGCGCTGGGTCCACTCCACGGCCGCCGGGAGGACGAACTTGGGCACGAAGGTGGCCATGGCGACGCCGCCGTTGGAGGGCAGCCGCTCCAGCACGTCGTCGGGGATGTTGCGGGGGTGGTCGCAGACCGCCCGGGCCGAGGAGTGCGAGAAGATCACCGGCGCCTCGGAGGTGTCCAGGGCGTCCCGCATGGTGGTGGCCGCCACATGGGAGAGGTCCACCAGCATCCCGAGCCGGTTCATCTCCCGTACCACCTCGCGGCCGAAGGCGGAGAGCCCGCCCACGCCCGGCTCGTCGGTCGCCGAGTCGGCCCACGGGATGTTGTCGTTGTGGGTGAGCGTCATATAGCGGACGCCCAGGGTGTGCAGGGCGCGGAGGGTGGCGAGGGAGTTGTTGATGGAGTGGCCGCCCTCGGCCCCCTTGAGGGAGGCGATCCGCCCGGCCGCGCGGGCGGCCTCCATGTCGTCGGCGGTGAGCGCCGGGGCCAGCTCGGCCGGGTGGCGGGCCAGCAGCCGGTCCACGCAGTCGATCTGCTCCAGGGTGGCGCTGACCGCGTCGTCCCCGGCCATGTCGCTGCGGACGTAGACGGACCAGAACTGGGCGCCGACCCCACCGGAGCGCAGCCGCGGCAGATCGGTGTGCAGCCGGCCGGTCTGGTCGGCGGCCACGTCCAGCCGGTCGAGGTCGTAGCCGGCGTGCTCACGCAGCGCCCAGGGCAGGTCGTTGTGGCCGTCGACCACCGGGAAGTCGGCGAGGAGGGCACGGGCCTCGGCGAGTGATCCCCGCGCCTCGGCCGACGGCTCGGGCGAGGCGCCCGGCGACTCGGACACGGGGCTCACCGGGCGAAGCCGAACGACGTGGAGCCCTCGACCTTCGCCCGCAGCCGCTTGCCCTTCTCCGTGGCCTGCTCGTTCAGCTCGCGCTGGAAGTCCTCCATACGGGAGCGCAGCTCGGGGTCGGCGGTGGCGAGGATACGGGCGGCCAGCAGCCCCGCGTTGCGGGCGCCGCCGACCGAGACGGTGGCCACCGGCACCCCGGCCGGCATCTGCACGATGGAGAGCAGCGAGTCCATGCCGTCCAGGTACTTCAGCGGTACGGGGACGCCGATGACCGGGAGCGGGGTGACCGAGGCGAGCATCCCGGGCAGGTGCGCGGCCCCGCCGGCGCCCGCCACGATCGCCTTCAGCCCGCGACCGGCCGCCTGCTCCCCGTAGGAGACCATCTCGCGCGGCATCCGGTGCGCGGAGACCACGTCCACCTCGTACGGGACCTCGAACTCGTCCAGCGCCTGCGCGGCGGCCTCCATCACGGGCCAGTCGGAGTCCGAGCCCATCACGATGCCGACCAGTGGGTTACTCAACGATCGTTCCTCGCAGATAGCCGGCGGCATGGCGGGCGCGCTCCAGCACCTCGCCGAGATCGTCGCCGTAGGTGTTGACATGGCCCACCTTGCGGCCGGGCTTCACGTCCTTGCCGTACATGTGGATCGTCAGCCGGGGGTCGCGGGCCATGCAGTGCAGATAACCCTGGTACATGTCCGGGTAGTCGCCGCCGAGGACGTTGACCATGACCGTCCAGGGGGCGCGCGGGCGCGGGTCGCCGAGCGGCAGGTCCAGCACGGCCCGCACATGGTTGGCGAACTGCGAGGTGACCGCGCCGTCCTGGGTCCAGTGGCCCGAGTTGTGCGGGCGCATGGCCAGCTCGTTGACGAGGATCCGGCCGTCCCGGGTCTCGAACAGCTCGACCGCCAGGTGCCCGGTCACGCCCAGCTCGCGGGCGATCCGCAGGGCCAGCTCCTGGGCGGCGCCGGACAGCTCCTCGGAGAGCTCGGGGGCGGGCGCGATCACCGTGTCGCAGACGCCGTCCACCTGCCGGGACTCCACCACCGGGTACGCCACGGCCTGGCCGTGCGGGGAGCGGACGACGTTCGCCGCCAGCTCGCGGGTGAAGTCGACCATCTCCTCGGCGAGCACCGGGACGCCCGCCAGGAACGGGTCGCGGGCCTCCGCCTCGGAGCGGACGAACCACACGCCCTTGCCGTCGTACCCGCCGCGCACCGTCTTCAGGATGACCGGGAAGCCATCCCCCTCGCCGCCGCCCTCGGCCGCGAAGGCGGCCACATCGGCGGGGTCGGTCACGATGCGGTGGCGCGGGCAGGGCACGCCGATCTCGGTGAGCTTGGCCCGCATCACGCCCTTGTCCTGGGCGTGCACCAGGGCGTCGGGCCCCGGGCGGACGGGGATGCCGTCCGCTTCCAGGGCCCGCAGGTGCTCGGTGGGCACATGCTCGTGGTCGAAGGTGATCACATCGCAGCCGCGGGCGAACTCACGGAGCGTGTCCAGGTCGCGGTAGTCGCCGACGACGACATCGCCGACGACCTGGGCCGCGGAATCCTGCGGAGTGTCACTGAGGATCTTGAATCTGATGCCGAGGGGGATGCCCGCCTCGTGGGTCATACGGGCGAGCTGGCCGCCGCCGACCATGCCGACTACCGGGAACGTCACCCTTCCAGGGTATCCGGCCGCTCGGACAGGCCCCGGCCCGGCCGGGTCCACGGGCCGTTCCTGGGCCGGTCCCGCTCCCCCCGGGCGCCCCGTTCGGCCGATGGTTAGCATGGCCCGTGCGCAGTACGCGCGGCGCGTACGGGTGCGCGTGCGGGCCGGGGGGCCGCCCGACCGACCAGGTGGACCAGCTGGACCAGATGGACCACGGACCACACCGGACGACAGGACCGAGAGATCACCATGAGTGAACGGGGCGCCCTCCGGGTGCGGCTGGACCGGCTCGTCCGCGAGATCGCGAAGTTCGGTCTCGTCGGCGGGGTCGGGCTGCTGGTGAACATGGCGGTCTTCAACCTGGTCCGCCACACCACCGAGCTGCCGGTGGTCCGCGCCAGCATCCTCGCCACGGTCATCGCCATCGTCTGCAACTACGTGGGCTTCCGCTACTTCGCGTACCGGGACCGCGACAAGTCCGGCCGCACTCGAGAACTCACCCTCTTCCTTCTCTTCAGCCTGGCCGGGCTGGTGATCGAGAACGGGGTGCTGTACGCGGCGACGTACGGCTTCGGTTGGGACACCCCGCTGCAGTCCAACGTCTTCAAGTTCTCCGGCATCGCGGTGGCCACGCTCTTCCGCTTCTGGTCCTACCGGACCTGGGTCTTCCGCGCGCTGCCCCCGGACCCGGACGACGAGGCCGTGCAGACCGCGGAGGCGATCCTGGAGCGGGCCGAGGCCATGGAGAGCGAGCCGAGCCGGGAGCGGGACCGGGACCGGGACCGGGATCGGCAGGAGACGGCCGCCGCGCCCCGGCGCCGGTAGCCGTCCCGTTCTTCCGGGGTGGTGCTCAGCGGACCGTCGGCGGAGGCTCCTCGCGGGGCTCGGCCGGCGCCCGGTCCTGGCCGCCGACCTCGCGGCTGAGGAAGAGCGCGAACACCGCCGGCTTCGGCTGGAGCAGCTCCAGCCGCCCGCCGTCGGCCTCGGCGAGGTCCCGGGCGACGGCGAGCCCGATGCCGGTGGAGTTGCGGCCGCTGATCGCCCGCTCGAAGATCCGCGCGCCGAGGTCGGGCGGCACGCCCTGGCCCTCGTCGGCGACCTCCACCACCACCTGGTTGCCGGTGACCCGGGTGCGCAGGGCCACGGTGCCGCCGCCGTGCATCAGCGAGTTCTCGATCAGCGCGGCCAGCACCTGGGCGACCGCCCCGGGGGTGCCGACCGCCCGGATGCCGCTCTTGCCGGAGGAGACCACGGCCCGGCCGGCGCTGCGGTAGGCGGGCCGCCACTCCTCGGTCTGCTGCTTGACGACCTCGTCCAGGTCGAAGGCGACCGCCGAGCCGGTGCGGGGGTCGCGGGAGTTGGTCAGCAGCCGCTCCACCACGTCGGTCAGCCGCTCCACCTGGGTGAGCGCGGCGTGCGCCTCCTCCCGGACGGTGTCCAGGTCGCCGGTGTCGGAGATCTCCTCCAGCCGCATGGAGAGCGCGGTCAGCGGGGTGCGCAGCTGGTGGGAGGCGTCCGCGGCGAGCCGGCGCTCGGCGGTGAGCATCCGGGCGATCCGCTCGGCGGAGGCGTCCAGTACGTCCGCGACCCGGTCCAGCTCGGGCACCCCGTACCGCTTGTGGCGGGGGCGCGGGTCGCCGGAGCCGAGGCGTTCGGCGGTCTCGGCGAGGTCGGTGAGCGGGGAGCCGAGCCGGTTGGCCTGGCGTACCGCGAGCAGGATGGCCGCCACCACGGCGAGCAGCGCGACCGCGCCGATGATCAGCAGCGAGCGGCCCACCTCGCGGGTGATGGAGGAGCGGGACTCCTCGACGGTGACGGTGACCTGGCGGTCGCCGCGCCCGCCGTGCGCCTCGCCCCGGATGACGCTGCCGCCCGGGCGGGAGCCGATCTCGATGGAGGGGCGGCCGGTGATCTCGATCGAGGCGTACCGGCGGGCGCCGCTCTGCCGGGCGATGATGTCCGGATTGACCGGCTCGCCGCCGATCAGCCGGCTGTCCACGATGCTGACCAGCCGGACCGCCTCGGTGTCCACGCTCTCCTGGGCGCTGGCGCTGATGGTGCGGGTCTCCACGAGGACGAGGGAGAGGCCGAAGACCGCGATGACGACGAGGACGACGGCGAGGGTGGAGGTGATGAGTCGGCGGCGCACGGCCCCTGCCTTGCTTGTTGCTGATCCTTGGCCCGGGGAGGGTCAGTTCTTCTCGAAGCGGAAGCCGACGCCGCGCACGGTGGCGATGTAGCGGGGGTTGGCGGCGTCGTCGCCGAGCTTCTTGCGCAGCCAGGAGATGTGCATGTCCAGGGTCTTGGTGGAGGACCACCAGGTGGTGTCCCACACCTCGCGCATCAGCTGGTCGCGGGTGACGACCCGGCCGGCGTCCCGGACCAGGACCCGCAGCAGGTCGAACTCCTTGGCGGTGAGCTGGAGTTCCTCCTCGCCCATCCAGGCCCGGTGCGACTCCACGTCGATCCGCACCCCGTGCGGGGCGGGCGCGGGAGCCGGTTCGCCGGCGCCGCGCCGCAGCAAGGCCCGGACCCGGGCGAGCAGTTCGGCGAGGCGGAACGGCTTGGTGACGTAGTCGTCGGCGCCGGCGTCCAGCCCGACCACGGTGTCCACCTCGTCGGCGCGGGCGGTGAGCACCAGGATCGGCACGGTCAGCCCGTCGGAGCGGAGCCGGCGGGCGACCTCCAGGCCATCCATGCCGGGCAGCCCGAGGTCGAGCACGACCAGGTCCACACCGCCCTGGAGGCCGGTCTCCAGCGCGCTCGGCCCGCTCTCGCGCACCTCGACCTCGTATCCCTCCCGCCGCAGGGCGCGGGCCAGCGGTTCCGAGATGGATGCGTCGTCCTCGGCGAGCAGTACACGGGTCATGGGGTGATGGTAGTCGGCGCGGCGGGACGGCCGCCCCGGCATCGGCGCATGATCATCACGCCTCTTTCCCACTCCGTGAGCACCCTGTGAACATGGGCGGCCATTCTGCGTAACACCTTCGAATGATCGACTATGGTTCCCCTCAAACCTGTGATCCATCTCTCAAGTCCTTCCATATGGCGCACTGTCGTGTCGTATGGTGTCGAGACGATCGATGTACCACTCAGGGACCTTTGGCCGGATTGAGCCGCCAACGGCCCCTATCCACCCCGGGCGGGCCGTGCCAGCCTGTGGGTGAAACGACCTACCGGCCGGGCTCCGGGTGCGCGACAGCACCCGGGGTGTGGATCCCGGTGCGGCCGCGCTCCTCTCCCGCCTCCGCCTCCGCGCGGGGGCGCGCCCCTGCCCGGGTGGTCCCGGACGCGGGAGGTGTCGGGACGGGGCACGGCCGCTCCGGTGCCGGCCACCCCCCACCGGGCGCGCACCGGCTCACGAAGCGCGGACGCGTCCCGAGCGAACAAGGATCGACATGGCGTCCAGCCTGACGAAGGGCTCGGCCGGTACCGCCGGCGAGAAGACCTTCTTCGGCCACCCCCGGGGTATGGCCACGCTGTTCATGACGGAGATGTGGGAGCGCTTCTCCTGGTACGGGATGCGCGCCATCCTCACCCTCTACCTGACGGCGGCCGTGCTCGACGGTCCGCTGGAGGAGCGGGAGGCTCTGGCCGCCTCCATCTACGGCGTGTACAACGCGGTCGTCTACATGGCCGCGATGCCGGGCGGCTGGGTGGCCGACCGGCTGTGGGGCGCCCGCAAGTCGGTGCTCGTCGGCGGCATCGTGATCGCCCTGGGCCACTTCACACTGGCCCTGCCGAGCGATGCCACCTTCTTCGTGGGGCTGCTGCTGATCGCAGTCGGCACCGGTCTGCTCAAGCCCAACATCTCCGCCATGGTCGGCGGTCTGTACGAGGGCCAGCCCAGCGCCCGCCGAGACGCCGGCTTCACCCTCTTCTACATGGCCATCAACATCGGCGGCATGGTCGCCCCGCTGGTCGTGGGCTACCTGGGCGAGAGCGTCAACTGGCACCTCGGCTTCGGCGTCGCCGGTGTCGGCATGACCTTCGCCGTCATCCAGTACGTGCTCGGCGCACGCCACCTGGGCGATGTGGGCAAGGAGCCGGCCAAGCCGGCCTCGCCCGAGGAGAAGCGCTCGATGCTGCGCAAGGTGGCGCTCTGGACCGGGCTGGCGGTCGTCGCACTGCTGGCGGACGTCGTGCTCGGCACGTACCACATCGACCACATCGTGAACCTGCTCGCCGTGCTCGGCATCGTGGTGCCGATCCTCTACTTCGTGACGATGTTCCGGAGCCCGGAGCTGGCGAGCGAGGACCGGCCGAAGATCAAGGCTTTCGCGTGGTTCTTCTCCACCGCCGTGCTGTTCTGGCTGATCTACGACCAGTCCGGTTCGCTGCTGACGCTCTTCGCGGACCAGAAGACCGACCGGATGATCCTCGGCTGGGAGTTCCCGGCCTCCTGGTACCAGTCGGTGAACCCGGCCATGGTGATCGTCCTGGCGCCGATCTTCGCCGCACTCTGGGTCATGCTCGCCAAGCGCAATCGCGAGCCCAGCACTCCGATGAAGTTCGCTCTGGCGATGCTGCTGATCGGCGGCTCGTTCGCCCTCATGGGCCTGGCCGGCGCCGCGGCCGCCAACAGCTCGACCGGCAAGGTCACGGTCTTCTGGCTGCTCGGTGTCTACCTGGTGCAGACCATCGGTGAGATGTGCCTGTCCCCGGTGGGCCTGTCGGTCTCCACCAAGCTGGCACCGAAGCTGTTCGTCGGCCAGATCATGGGCCTGTGGTTCCTCGCCACCGCGACGGGCAACGCCCTCAACGGCTGGGTGACCAAGTTGAACGCCCCCCTGGGCGACGCCGTCTACTACACGATGCTGGCGATCATCGCCGCGGCGGCCGGAGTCGCCTTCATGGTGGCCGGCAAGAAGATCCGCGCCCTGATGGGTGACGTGAAGTAGCCGCCGCGCACACCGTCGGACGAACGAACGGGCCGGTACGAGGACTGCTCCTCGTACCGGCCCGTCCGCCGTACGCGGCCGTTCGGCTCGCGGCCGCGCTACTTCTTGGTCTGCTGCCAGTAGCCGGCCAGGCTGGACCGGATCGGGCACTTGATCTTGGACTTCTGCCCCGGCGTCTTCCACGGCCCGTTGAGGGTCACCGGGATGTCATGGGTGCTGGCGCCCGTACCGCGGATCATGGAGCACTTGATCACCGCCCGGTGCTTGCTGACCCGCTTGAGCTGCGGCATCGGCGGCCCGCCGACCGGCGCGCAGTTGGAGGTCGCCTCCGCCGTGCCGAGGCCGACGAGCTCGGCTGAGGCCCAGCAGGAGACCTGGTACGAGGAGGAGGAG
This sequence comes from Streptomyces sp. NPDC046887, assembly GCF_040644755.1. Lineage (NCBI taxonomy): Bacteria > Bacillati > Actinomycetota > Actinomycetes > Kitasatosporales > Streptomycetaceae > Streptomyces > Streptomyces sp. NPDC046887. Next base: position 125,557 of record NZ_JBEYXH010000011.1, on the reverse strand, counting down.
GCGGACGCCGAGGCCGGCAGGGACACGGCGAGCCCGACTCCGAGGGCGGTGGCCGAGGCCACCAGGGACAGGCTCTTCTTTGTGCGCGTGGGCAGCATATGCATGCGGTGGTTCCTCCCGAGAGTACGGGGGACACGCACCGCATCGATCACCTTGGGCGCTCGTGCGGAGTGATGCGCGGCCCATGCCGCAGCGAGCCCCCGTAGACGTGCTGATGTGCTTTACCGCTGGTCAGGCGGTGTGCGGACAATCATAGACAGCGCGGTGCGCCCCGCTCACGCCCGGTTGGGCGGAACGTCGGTGGCCGGGGGTCCGAAGGGCTGCGGGCTCACGGAAAGCGGCGGGTCTCCCAGGACGCGCGGGCCACGCAGGAGCCACAGGCCTACCCGCGGGCGTACGGAATTGCTGCGGCGTACGGGGTCGGTGTGCCGTGCAGGAGGGGTGCCGTACGAGGCGGGGGCGCCGCACGACTGGCTGCGGCGTGCGGGAGCGGGCGCCGGGCGCCGAACGGCGGTGCGGCCGGCCGACCACGGGCGCGACCGGTCGGGGGCGCGCGCCGGAGGCGCCGGGGCGTACGAAGGGGGAGCGCCGCGGGTTACGCCGGGGCGCCCAAGGGGGAGCGGCGCGGGCTGCGCCGGGGCGCGCGAAGGGGTGTCGCGCGGGTTAGGCCGGGGCGGCGAGCTCGGCCCAGACGGTCTTGCCGGCGGCGCCGGGGTCGCGGGCGACGCCCCAGTCCAGGCAGAGCCGCTGGACGATGAACATGCCGTGTCCGCCGGGGCGGCCGGCGCGGTGCGGGGTGCGGGGCTCGGGCTGGCCGGAGCCGCGGTCCTCGACCTCCAGGCGGAGCACCTTGGCGTCCAGCGACACCCGCAGCTCCTCGGGGCCCTCGGCGTGCAGACACGCGTTGGTGACCAGCTCGGAGACGACCAGCAGCACGTCCTCGGCGGCGGCCCGGCGGTCGGCGCTCTCGGCGGGCAGCCAGCCCCAGTCGTAGAGCGCCTGACGGGTGAAGTCACGGGCCAGCGGCACGATGCCACTGGCACTGCCCAGGGAAAGCCGCCGGAGCCGCCGTTCTCCCGCCGGCGACCCGGCCTCCGCGGCGCCTGCCATCTCGGACGTCCCCTCCGGCGCCGTGGGAGCGGCGGAGGCAGCGGGAAGGGCGGAGCCCTCCGGCCCGGGGCCGATCCCGCTCGGCGGATGCTGCTGGGTGGTGCCCATCAGCGCTTCACCTCACCGATTCACCAAGTCGGGCCATTACTTCGTCTACATCGTGTACTTCGTCACAGACAGTACGGATCCTCCGCGTATCCTCCGCAGGGGTTCCCGTTGGGGTCTTCTGCCCGGACGCGTCCGGACGACACCCCTTTTCGACCGCGGCGGACCGCCAGGGTCAGCCGTCGAGCGCGGCGGCCAGCGAGTCGTGCACGGTGAAGACCGCGTCCGCTCCGGTGATCTCGAACACCCGGGCCACCACGGGCTGCATCCCCGCGAGGTGGACCCCGCCACCGGCCGCCTCGGCCTTCAGCCGGGCCGCGAGCAGCACGTTCAGCCCGGTGGAGTCGCAGAACGCCAGCTGCGAGCAGTCGATCACCAGGCGGGTGCGCCCCCGCTCCACGGCGGCGTCCAGAGGCTCACGCAGCAGTTCTGCGGTGTGGTGGTCGAGCTCACCCGCCGGGGTCACCACCTCGCTGCGGCCCTCCGTGCGGACCCCGACCTTGAGCCGGCCCTGATTTGCGCTGCCGACCGTCCCGCGGTCCATGCCCGTCCCTCTTCGCCGATGCCGATGGGTCGGTAGAACATTACGCCCTACCAACCCCCCGCCGGTAGTCAGGGGGTTAGCCACATAGCACGCATACTGGACATTTCACACTTGCGACGATCCACCCGGAACCGGTAGGGCTAGTAAGGACACAACCAACACGGCCGGCTTCGGAGGCGCCGCTCACCGCAGTACGTCTTTAGGCATCGGCGGCCTTATGCCGAGAACCATGGAGGAGACCATGTCACCCCGGCTCGACGAAACGCGTACCCCGAACGCGCCGTCGGCAACATCCCCCCACCATCCGATCGACTCCGACCCGGTCGTGCCCGAGCAGGCCGAGGCTTACGAGGACGGCGCGGACCACGCCTCGGATCTCCCCGAGATCCCGCCGTACGACCAGGTCGACCCCCTGGACGCGAGGGCGCTCTCCAAGACCCTCTTCGCGCGGCTGGACGCGCTGGAGGAGGGCACGTACGAGCACGCGTACGTACGCAACACCCTGGTCGAGCTGAACCTCGCGCTCGTCAAGTTCGCCGCCTCCCGCTTCCGCTCCCGCAGCGAGCCGATGGAGGACATCGTCCAGGTCGGCACCATCGGCCTCATCAAGGCCATCGACCGCTTCGAGCTGAGCCGGGGAGTCGAGTTCCCGACTTTCGCGATGCCGACCATCGTCGGGGAGATCAAGCGGTTCTTCCGTGACACCTCCTGGTCGGTGCGGGTGCCGCGGCGGCTCCAGGAGCTCCGGCTCGACCTGGCCAAGGCCGGGGACGAGCTGGCCCAGCAGCTGGACCGCTCGCCGACCGTGGCGGAGCTGGCCGAGCGGCTCGGGCTGACCCGGGACGAGGTCGTCGAGGGCATGGCCGCCAGCAACGCGTACACCGCGAGCTCGCTGGACGCGCAGCCCGACGAGGACGACTCCGAGGGCGCGCTGGCGGACCGCCTCGGCTACGAGGACCACGGTCTGGAGGGCATCGAGTACATCGAGTCCCTCAAGCCGCTGATCGCCGCGCTGCCGGCCCGGGACCGCATGATCCTCTCGCTGCGCTTCACCACCGGGCTGACCCAGTCCGAGATCGGCGAGGAGCTGAACATCTCCCAGATGCACGTCTCCCGGCTGCTCTCGCGCACCCTGGGCAAGCTCCGTAAGGGCCTGACCCTGGAGGAGTAGTCCTTCAGAGGTGTGACAGACGTCTCCGCCGATCGGCCCGCCCCCCGTGTACGTGTACGGGAGGCGGGCCGATCGGCGGTTGTGCGTACGCCCGGGAGGGCTAGCGCACCCGCTCGCCACGCTGCCAGACGGCGCTGACCAGGGGGACGCCGGGGCGGTAGGCCAGGTGGACGGGGGAGGGGGCGTCCAGCAGGGCGAGGTCGGCGCGGGCGCCGGGGGCGAGGTGGCCGACGTCGGTGCGGCGCAGCGCGCGGGCGCCGCCGGCGGTGGCGGACCAGAGGGCCTCGTCGGGGGTCATGCCCATGTCGCGCACGGCGAGCGCGACGCAGAAGGGCATGGCGGAGGTGAAGGAGGAGCCCGGGTTGCAGTCGGTGGACAGCGCGACGGTGACGCCGGCGTCCACCAGGCGGCGGGCGTCCGGCCACTCGGCGCGGGTGGAGAACTCGGCGCCGGGCAGCAGGGTGGCCACCGTCCGCGAGTGGGCGAGAGCGTCCACGTCGGCGTCGGTGAGATGGGTGCAGTGGTCGGCGGAGGCCGCGTCCAGTTCGACGGCGAGCTGCACCCCGGGCCCGTAGGAGAGCTGGTTGGCGTGCACCCGGGGGTGCAGGCCGCGGGCCCGGCCGGCGGTGAGGATGGCGCGGGCCTGGTCGCCGTCGAAGGCGCCCCGCTCGCAGAAGACGTCGATCCAGCGGGCGTACGGGGCGCAGGCGTCCAGCATCGGGCCGGTGACCAGCTCGACATAGCCGGCCGGGTCGTCGGCGTAGTCGGGCGAGACGACATGGGCGCCGAGGAAGGTGGTCTCGTCGGTATGGCGGGCGGCGATCCGCAGGGCGCGGGCCTCGTCCTCGACGGTCAGCCCGTAGCCGGACTTGGTCTCGAAGACGGTGGTGCCCTGGTGCAGGGCCTCGCGCAGATAGCGGACGACGTTGGCCTCCAGGGCCTCGTCGGTGGCGGCGCGGGTGGCGGCGACGGTGGTGCGGATGCCGCCTGCGGCGTAGGGCTGCCCGGACATCCGGGCGGAGAACTCCGCGGTGCGGTCCCCGGCGAAGACCAGATGCGAATGGGAGTCCACAAAGCCGGGGATGACGGCCCGTCCGGCGACGTCGACCCGGTTGTCAGTGGCGGGTGCTTTGCTTGATTCACCGACCCAGGCGATGCGGTCGCCGTCGATGACGACGGCCGCGTCCTGGATCAGGCCGAGGGGGGAGAAGTCACCCAGGGAGGGGTCGTTGGTGACCAGGTTGGCGATGTTGGTGATCACGGTGGCGCTGGCCGCGACGGCGCTGTTCGCCGTGGCGGGGGCGGAGGTCGCCGGGGCGCTGTTCGTGGTCTCGGGGCCGGTGCTGCTCATGGTGCGGAAGGTCTCCTCGGGCCTCGGTGCGGGGGGTGTCAGTGCAGGGCGGCGATGGCGTCCGACAGGGCCCGGGCCGCGTCCGGCACCTGCTGGTGCACCCCGTCCCGTACGACCTGGCGGCCGGCCACGACGGTATGGCGCACATCCGCCGCGGACCCGGCGAATACCGCCGTCTCCGCTGCCAGCCGCGGTGGCGGTCCCGCTGTCCTGACGGTGTCCAGGGCGATCACGGCGAAGTCCGCCAGCGCCCCGGGCTCCAGCCGGCCTGCCTCGGGCCAGCCGAGCGCGGCGTGGCCGTCGGTGGTGGCGGCGCGCAGCAGCGCGGCGGCGGTCCAGTGGCCGCGGGTGCGGGTGCGCAGCCGTTCGTCCAGCTCCATCGCCCGGGCCTCCTCCAGGATGTCAATCACGGCGTGGCTGTCGCTGCCCAGGGAGAGCGGGGAGCCCGCCCGCTGGAGGGCGGTGGCGGGGCCGATGCCGTCGGCGAGGTCGCGTTCGGTGGTGGGGCACATACAGGTGCCGGTGGACGAGGAGCCGATGAGCCGGATGTCCTCGTCGGTGAGGTGGGTGTTGTGGACGCCGGTGGTGCGCGGGCCGAGCACCCCGTGGTCGGCGAGCAGCCGGGTGGGGGTGCGGCCGTGGGCGGCCTGGCAGGCCTCGTTCTCGCCGGTCTGCTCGGAGAGGTGGACATGCAGCGGGGCCTGCCGCCGGGCGGCCCACTCGGCGACGGTGGCGAGCTGCTCGGCGGGCACGGCCCGCACCGAGTGGATCGCCGCGCCGATCCGGACGCCTTCACGGTCCTTCAGCCCCTCGGCGCGCTCGGCCCAGGCGTCGGCGGTGCCGTCGGAGAAGCGGAGCTGGTGGGTGGTGGGGCGTTCGCCGAAGCCGGCCGAGAGATAGGCGGTGTCGAGCAGGGTGATCCGGATCCCGGCCTCGCCGGCGGCGGCGATCAGTGCCTCGCCCATGGCGTTGGGGTCGGCGTAGGGGCGGCCGCCGGGCGCGTGGTGGAGATAGTGGAACTCCCCCACGCTCGTGATCCCCGCCAGCGCCATCTCGGTGTAGACGGCGCGGGCCAGGGTGAAGTAGGTGTCCGGGGTGAGCTGGGCGGCGACCTGGTACATCACCTCGCGCCAGGTCCAGAAGGTGCCGCTGCCGACCTGGACGGTGGAGCGCAGCGCCCGGTGGAAGGCGTGGCTGTGGGCGTTGGCCAGGCCCGGGATGGCCAGCCCGCGCAGCACCACGGCGCCGGGCGGCGGGGTGGGGGTGCCGGTGCGGACGGCGGTGATCCGCCCGCCGCTCACATCGAGGGCGACGCCCGGTTCGACCACGGGGTCGAGCCAGGCGTGCTCCGCCCAGTAGGTGGTGGTCACCGGCAGGCCAGTCCTTCCAGTACGTCGGCCAGCGCGCGCACCCCGGCCTGGCAGTCGTCCTCGCCGGCGTGCTCGGCCGGGGAGTGCGAGACCCCGGTGGGGTTGCGCACGAACAGCATGGCAGTGGGCACGGAGGCGGACAGGATGCCCGCGTCGTGTCCGGCGCCGGTGCCGAGGACGGGCAGCTCCCCGCCGAGGAGCTTCGCCAGCTCGTCGCGGAGCGCATGGCCGAACTCCACCACCGGGGTGAAGGACTCGCGGACCACGGTGAGGTCCACGCCCTGGCGGTCGGCGGCCTCCCGGGCGGCGGCCTCCACGGCGGCGACCACGGTGTCCAGAGCGGACTGGTCGGCGGCGCGGGAGTCCAGCCAGCCGCGCACCAGGGAGGGGATGGCGTTGACGCCGCCCGGTTCCACGGCGACCTTGCCGAAGGTGGCGACGGCACCGGCGAGTTCGGCCTCCCGCCGGGCGGCCAGCACGGTCTCGGCGTACGGCAGCATCGGGTCGCGCCGGTCGACCAGCCGGGTGGTGCCCGCGTGGTTGCCCTCACCGGCGAAGTCGTACCGCCAGCGGCCGTGCGGCCAGATGGCGGAGGCCAGGCCCACCGGGTGGCCGGTGAGGTCCAGGGCGCGCCCCTGCTCGACATGGAGCTCCACGAACGCGCCGATACGGGCGAGCCGTTCGGGGTCGGGGCCGATGGCGTCCGGGTCGTATCCGGCGTTCTCCATGGCCTGGGGCAGGCTCACCCCGTCGCCGTCGCGCAGCTTGTGCGCGGCCTCGCGGGTGAGCTGCCCGGCGGCCAGCCGGGAGCCGACGCAGGCCAGCCCGAAGCGGGCGCCCTCCTCGTCACCGAAGTTGGTGATGGCCAGCGGCCGGCTGAACCGCACCCCCCGGTGCCGGAGTTCGTCCAGCGCGGCGAAGGAGGACACCACACCCAGCGGACCGTCGAAGGCGCCGCCGTCCGGGACGGAATCCAGATGGGAGCCGGTGACCACGGCGTCCGAACCGAGGGGGTCGCCGAGCCAGGCCCACTGGTTGCCGTTGCGGTCGGTCTCGTAGGTCAGCCCGCGCGCCTCGGCCTGCTCCTGGAACCAGGTCCGGCAGTCGGCGTCGGCCCCGGTCCAGGCGTAGCGGCGGTAGCCGCCGGTGCCCGGGTGGCGGCCGATGGGGGCCAGCTCGGCCCACATCCGGGAGAAGCTGTCGGCGCCGCTCACCCGCGGGCGCCCACCGTCCGGTCCGCCGCTCATGAGGCCGCGCCCTGCTGCCCGGCTTCGGCGTCGCTCTCCCGCATCGGGACGCGGACGCCGCGCTCGGCGGCCACGTCCTCGGCGATGTCGTATCCGGCGTCCACGTGCCGGATGACGCCCATCCCGGGGTCGTTGGTGAGCACCCGGCGGATCTTCTCCCCGGCCAGCGGGGTGCCGTCGGCGACGGTGACCTGACCGGCGTGGATGGAGCGGCCCATGCCGACGCCGCCGCCGTGGTGCAGGGAGACCCAGGAGGCACCGGAGGCGACGTTGACCATGGCGTTGAGCAGCGGCCAGTCGGCGATGGCGTCGGAGCCGTCGAGCATGGCCTCGGTCTCCCGGTACGGGGAGGCGACGGAGCCGCAGTCGAGGTGGTCCCGGCCGATGGCCAGCGGGGCCTGGAGCTCACCGGAGGCGACCATGTCGTTGAACCGCTCACCGGCCCGGTCGCGCTCGCCGTAACCGAGCCAGCAGATCCGGGCGGGCAGGCCCTGGAAGTGGACCCGCTCACCGGCCAGGGTGATCCAGCGGCGCAGCGACTCGTTCTCCGGGAAGAGGTCGAGCATCGCCTTGTCGGTGGCGGCGATGTCCTTGGGGTCGCCGGAGAGCGCGGCCCAGCGGAAGGGGCCCTTGCCCTCGCAGAACAGCGGCCGGATGTAGGCGGGGACGAAGCCGGGGAAGTCGAAGGCCCGCTCGTACCCGGCGAGCTTGGCCTCGCCCCGGATGGAGTTGCCGTAGTCGAAGACCTCGGCCCCGGCGTCCTGGAAGCCGACCATGGCCTCCACATGGCGGGCCATCGACTCCCGGGCCCGCTGGGTGAAGTCGGCCGGCTTGTCGGCGGCGTAGGAGGCCATGTCGTCGAAGTCGACGCCGAGCGGGAGGTAGGCGAGCGGGTCGTGGGCGGAGGTCTGGTCGGTGACGATGTCGATGGGCGCGCCCATGGCGAGCAGCTGCGGAACCAGCTCGGCGGCGTTGCCGAGGACGCCGATGGAGAGCGGGCGGCGGGCGTCGCGGGCCTCGGTGGCCAGGGTGAGGGCGTGCTCCAGCGAGTCGGCCTTCACATCGAGGTAGCGGTGCTGGATCCGGCGCTCGATGGCGCGCGGGTCGCAGTCGATACAGAGGGCGACGCCGTCGTTCATGGTGACGGCCAGCGGCTGGGCGCCGCCCATGCCGCCGAGCCCGGCGGTCAGCGTGATGGTCCCGGCGAGCGTTCCCCCGAACTTCTTCGCGGCCACGGCGGCGAAGGTCTCATAGGTGCCCTGGAGGATGCCCTGGGTGCCGATGTAGATCCAGGACCCGGCGGTCATCTGCCCGTACATGGTCAGACCGAGCTGCTCCAGGCGGCGGAACTCCTCCCAGTTCGCCCAGTCGCCGACCAGGTTGGAGTTGGCGATCAGCACCCGCGGCGCCCACTCATGGGTCTGCATCACGCCGACCGGGCGGCCGGACTGGACCAGCATGGTCTCGTCCTGCTTGAGGGTGCGCAGGGTGCGGACCATGGCGTCGAAGGAGCGCCAGTCCCGGGCCGCCTTGCCGGTGCCGCCGTAGACCACCAGCTTGTCGGGGTGCTCGGCGACCTCCGGGTCCAGGTTGTTCTGGAGCATCCGCAGCGCGGCCTCCTGCTGCCAGCCGAGGGTGGTCAGTTCCGTACCGCGCGGGGCCCGGACGGGGCGGGGTCCTGACATGGGATGCCTCCTCGGCGACAGACGCTATGCAGAGCTGGTTATTCACATACTGACCCGATGAATACTTCCAGTCAACGGGGCGGTGCCGCTCGGCAGCCCAGGGCCGTTGGCCGTTCGCCCGTTCGCCTCTTCGCCCGTTCGAATGATTGGCTGGGGCCATGGCTTCCGACCGCCGCGACCGAGCCGTACGAGCCGCCGTCGACCACCAGCTGCTGTCCCAGGACCATCCCGTCGCCGCCCTTCTCGACACCGAGGGCGTCCGCGCCTCCGCCGCCGAGCTGCGCGCCGCCTTCGCCGCCGTCACCGACGCCCCGGTGCTGCACGCCTTCGCCGTCAAGGCCGGGCCGCTGGTGCCGGTACTGCGGCTGCTCTCCCAGGAGGGGCTGGGCGCGGAGGTGGCCAGCCCCGGGGAGCTGGCCCTGGCCCGCGCCGCCGGGGTGCCGCCCGAGCGGATCGTGCTGGACTCCCCCGCCAAGACCCCCGCCGAGCTGACCGAGGCGCTGGCCCTCGGGGTCGCCGTCAACGCCGACAACCCGCAGGAGCTCTCCCGCCTCGACACCCTGCTTCACCGGACGCGGACCACCTCCCCCCTCGGCCTCCGCGTCAACCCGCAGATCGGCGGCGGCACCATCGACGCGCTGTCCACCGCAACCCCCACCTCCAAGTTCGGCATCGCGCTGCGCGACCGGGGCGCCCGCGACGAGGTCGTCCGCGCCTTCCTGGAGCGCCCCTGGCTGACCCGGCTGCACACCCACACCGGCTCCCAGGGCATCCCGCTCTCCCTGCTCGCCACCGGGATCCGGGAGGCGTACGAGCTGGCCGAGGAGATCAACGAGGCCACCCTCCGCGCACACGGGCGCCGCCAGGTGGACACCCTCGACATCGGCGGCGGGCTGCCGGTGAACTTCGCCTCCGACGAGCACACCCCCACCTTCGCCGAGTACGCCCGGCTGCTGGCCGCCGAGGTGCCCGGGCTGTTCGACGGGCGGTACGGGCTGGTCACCGAGTTCGGGCGGTCGCTGCTGGCCAAGCACGGCACCCTGCTCGCGCGCGTCGAGTACACCAAGACCTCCGGCGCGCGTCCCATCGCGGTCACCCACGCCGGCGTCCAGGTCGCCACCCGTACCGTCTACGACCCGGACTCCTGGCCGCTGCGGATCGCCGCGTACGACGCCAAGGGCCGCCCCAAGGACGGCCCCCTCACCGACCAGGACGTGGCCGGTCCCGCCTGCTTCGCCGGCGACCTGCTCGCCGTCGAACGCCCCCTCCCCCTGCTCGAACCCGGTGATGTGATCGCCGCCCTGGACACCGGCGCGTACTACTTCACCGCCCACTACGCCTACAACTCACTCCCCCGCCCCGGCGTCTACGGCCACACCGAGTCCCCCGACGGCACCGTCCACTTCACCACCGCCCGCCCACCCCAACAGCTCCCCGACCTCGTCACCGAGGCGGGGGGCAACCACCGGGACGCCTTGCTGGGGCCGTGACGGGGGCCCGCCGGGGCCAGGGCGGGGGCACCTCCTCGGGAGCCGAGCGGCCGGGCGTACGCAGGGCCGGGCCCCTGATGTACGGGGGGCAGGCCGCCGCCCCGTACGTCAGGCGCCGTCGCCGAACACCCGGCGGTAGGCCTCCTCCTGCGGCACACCCGCGTCCTCGCCCCGGGCCTGGCGGGCCCGGTACGCGGCCAGCGCCCGCGCCTCCTGAAGGTCGAGCTCGTCGAGCCGGTCGCGGGCCTCGGTGATCGAGTGGGTTTCCTCCGTCATGCGCGTGAGTGTAGGGAGCGCCGCACCCACCGGAGCCCGGGCGGCCGAGCCCGCCGGGCCGCCGCCCCGCAACGCCGGGCGCGCCGCCGCGCAGGCTGTCCCCGTATGGGCGCACCACCACCTGCCGGTCGAGCCTCGTGCGGGCGCACCGCGGCGCCGCCTTCTGCCGCACCGCCGCCCCGTCGGCCGAGCCCCGCCCGAGGGCACCCACCAGGCGGGCGTACCGCCGTACCCGGCCCCGCCCGGCCCACACGGGGCCGCCCAGCGGTCGCCGCCGGGCGGCCCCAGACGACCCGCCCTTTGCACGGGGCACCCACCGGGGCAGCACTACCCGCCGTAGCCGCCGGGGCCCCGCCCCGCCACCCGGGGCGAACCCCCACCGCCCCCGGGCCCCGCCCGGCCCACCCACGGTTCCCCCGGGCCCCCGTTCGCCGCACCCCCGGCGGTAATCGCCGGCCCCGGGGGAATCAGCCGCACCCCGCCGGGCAGTAAGCATCCATGTCCACTACCGCAGAGCCCGTCGACGGCGGCGAGCCGGCCCTCAAGAGAGCCATCGGGCCGAAGCTGCTGATCCTCTTCGTCATCGGTGACATCCTCGGCACCGGCATCTACGCCACCACCGGAAGCGTCGCGGGCAAGGTCGGCGGCGCCCTCTGGCTGCCGTTCGCGATCGGCTTCGCGGTCGCGCTGCTGACGGCGGCCTCGTATGTCGAGCTGGTCGGCAAGTACCCGAAGGCCGCCGGGGCCGCCCTGTACACCCAGAAGGCGTTCAAGGTCCCCTTCCTGACCTTCATCATCGCGTTCATGGTGATGTGCTCCGGGCTGTCCTCGGCGAGCGCCGCCGCCCGCGCGTTCAGCGGGGACTACCTGGGCGAGTTCACCGACGCGGTGCCGCCGACGCTGATCGCGATCCTCTTCATCCTGGCGCTCGCCGCACTGAACCTGCGCGGCGTCTCGGAGTCGGTGAAGACCAATGTGGTGCTCACCCTGGTCGAGCTGACCGGACTGACGATCATCCTGGTCATCGGCGCCTACGCGGTGTTCTCCGGCGAGGGCGAGCCCTCCCGGCTCGGCGAGTTCCACGCCACCGGCACCGGATACGCCCTGCTCACCAGCGTGCTGGGCGCCACCGCGCTCGGCTTCTTCGCCTTCGTCGGCTTCGAGGACTCGGTCAACATGGCCGAGGAGACTCAGGACCCGGCCCGTACCTTCCCCCGCGCCATCTTCATCGGCGTCGGCGTCACCGGCACCATCTACGTCCTGGTGGCCCTGATCTCCTCCCTCCTGGTGGACTACCGCGTCCTGGAGGGCTCCAGCGGGCCGCTGCTGGAAGTGGTGAAGGCCGGCGGGCTGGACTTCCCGCCCAAACTCTTCGCGCTGATCGCCCTGTTCGCCGTCACCAACTCCGCGCTGATCAACATCATGATGGCCTCCCGGCTCTGCTACGGCATGGCCAACGAGCGGATCCTGCCGCGCGCCATGGGCAAGGTGCTCCCCCGCCGCCGCACCCCCGTCGTCGGCATCGTCTTCGTCTCGCTGCTGGCGATCGGACTGGTGTCCACCGGGGAGATCGAAGGCCTCGGCGACACCACCTCGTTCCTGCTGCTCTGCGTCTTCGCGGTGGTCAACGTCGCCGTGCTGGTGCTGCGGAAGGACCGGGTGGACCACCACCACTTCCGTACGCCCACGATCCTGCCGGTGCTCGGCGCCATCAGCGCGCTGGTGCTGGCCAGCCCGCTGGCCGACCGCTCCTCCGACGTCTACATCCGCGCCGCCGTGCTGGTGGCGCTCGGCGTGGTGCTCTGGGCGGTGAACAAGCTGGTGCTCCGGGTACGGGGCGAGGACACGCCCACCTCGCCCGAGCCGCGCCAGTAGCGACCCGCACAGCCGGGCCTCGGGTGGCGCGAAAGCGCCGCTCGATGTCTGGCAACCGTCGACCGTACATCGGTCCGGGCACGTTCCCGTGGAATTTGCCAGAACTCCCTTCCCGCGAGCGGGACTTTGCGTAACCTCCTCGTCACTGCTGCTTCTTGCGTCACGGGGATCTGGGAGGGGAACCGGCGTGCCCGGAATCGACGAGTGCCTGCGCGAAGCGATGAGCCTGCCGGGTGCCCGCGGTGCCGCGCTCGTCGACTGGACCAGCGGGCTGGCGCTCGGCACGGCCGGCGAGTCCCCGGTGGGCGACCATGAGACGACCGCCGCCGAGACCGCCGAACTGGCCCGCGCGGCCGCCGAGTACGAGTCCTTCGCCCCGGGGGCGAACGGCCCGCCCGCGCTGCCGCCGGGCCCCTCGGCCGCCGCCCCGGCGCCCGTACCCCGCCCGGCCGCCCCCTTACCCGTACCCGTCCCCGCCCCCGCAGGGTCGGCCGACGGCCTGCGGGAGCCGCCCGTCGAGGACGTCATCGTCACCACCCGGACCGGCTACCACGTACTGCGGTTCGTCGGCACGACGTTCGACAGCAGCGTCTTCCTCCACCTCTGGCTGGACCGCCGCACCGGCAACCTGGCCCTCGCCCGGCTGCGGCTGCGCGAACTCGCCGAACGGCTGGTACTGATATGAGCGCGCACGCCGCAGCCCCCGTGGTCTCCCCCCTGCTGCTGCGGCTCGCCGAGGACCGCGCCACCGGCGCCCTGATCCGCGACCACGGCACCCTCTATCTGGTGGACGGGCGGGTGGTGCACGCCGAGAGCCCCGCGGCACCCGGTGTGGACGTGCTGCTCACCGCCGGGGGCCGACTGCCCCGGGCCGGTTGGCAGGAGGCCGTCGACCGGGCCGGCGCCCGCCGCGAGGTGGGCCGCTTCCTGGTCGACAGCGGGCGAATATCCGGCGGTGAGCTGGAGATATGCCATCTGGCCGCCCTCTTCGACGCGGCCTACTTCGTCCTCACCCCCGGCGGCGGCCCGACCCGTTTCCGCGGTGGCGTCGGGCACTGGATGGGCCAGGTGCGCCCGGTCCCCGCCGCCGACGTCCAGCGCGAGACCCTGCGCCGCCGCGAACTGCTGGAAGCCGTCTGGCCCTACCCGGCCGTCGACTCCGCGCCCGTCGTGCCGCGCACCCCCTCCCCCGGCCAGACGGTCACCCCCCGCCAGCGCGCCCTGCTCGCCCGCGCCGACGGCCGGCGCAGCCCCGTACAGCTCGCCCGTGAGCTCGGCCGCCCCGCCTTCCACACCCTGCTGGACATCCGCCGGCTGGCCGCGGCCGGGCTGGTCGCCACCCCGTACGAGCCGGCCGCGGCGCCTCCACAAGTCCCGCCCACCGTCCCGGCGTGGGTCGCCGACATCGCCGCCGACCCGGACACCGCCCTGCTCCGCCGGCTCCGCGACGCACTGGAGGCACACCTGTGACGACCCGTACGCGCCCCACGCGCTCATGAGGCGCGCCCTGCGACAACGCGCCGAGAGGAGACTGCTGATGACGGCCGAAGCCGAGGTGCTCGGCGAACTCAGAAGGCTGCGGGCCAGAGTCCCGCAGCTCACCGGGGCGCTCGCGGCCAGCGCCGACGGGCTGGTCCTGGCAAGGGACGCGGCCGACGCCGAGGGTGCCGAGCACGTCGCCGCGCTCACCGCGACGGCGCTCGGCGTCGCCCAGCGGCTCACCGACGCCACCGGACAGGGCGGCTTCCGGGAACTGCTGGTCCAGGGCGAGCACGGGTATGTCGCCACCTACGCGGCGGGCGGCTCGGCCGTCCTCACCCTGCTCGCCGAGCCCCGGATCAACGTGGGCCGCCTCCATCTGGAGGCCCGGCGCTCAAGTGCCCGGATCGGCGCCCTGGTCGACGAGGCCCTGGAACGCCGCCCCGAACCCCGGCCGCAGCGCCGCCCCGAACCGCGGACCCCCGCGCCCACCCCGGCCAAGTCCGGCTCTCTGCCCGTACGACCGCCCGCGGCGGCGCCCGCCGTACCGCCCCTCCCGACCCATCACCCGAAGGAAGCGTGAGACGCCATGGCCAACACCGAGACCGCCCTCAAGGAAGCCACCACCATCATCGACGGCGCCATCGGCGCGGCCCTCGTCGACTACACCAGCGGCATGGCGCTGGGCACCGTCGGCGGTGGCAAGGAGCTGGACCTCAACGTGGCCGCCGCGGGCAACACCGACGTGGTCCGCGCCAAGGTGCGCACCATGGAGATGCTCGGCCTGAACGAGGAGATCGAGGACATCCTGATCACCCTGGGCAGCCAGTACCACCTGATCCGCCTGCTCAGGAGCCGCGGCTCGAACGGGCTGTTCCTCTATCTGGCCCTGGACAAGGACCGCGCCAACCTGGCGATGGCCCGCCACCAGCTCCGCAAGATCGAGGCCACGCTGGAGATCTGACGGCCCGCCGGGATGCGGAGGCGGCGGTACGGGGCCGAGCCCGGCAGACGCACGCTGTACGGGGCCGAGCCTCACCGGCGTACGCGGCACAGTGGCGTGGCCCCGGCGGCTCGGCCGCAACGGCATCCGCGCCCGGACGTGCTCAGCGGCGGCGGGATCCGCCCGGAGCGGCGTCTCCGGCGGCGATCCCGGTGCAGCGGTAGCCGCCCACCGCACGCCCGGCCGGGCCGCCGCCGGTCACCGCTCGGCCGACCGAACCGGCCGGAAGCCACAGCAGCCGGTCGGCGGCCCGTTCCCGTCCGCCGAGCCAGGCGGCCTTCAGCCACAGCCCGGCCCCGGCGCCTGCGAGCCACAGTCCTCCGGCGCCGGGCAGCGCGAACGACGAGCCCACCGCCGCCAGGAACCCGGCGAGCAGCCACCAGCGCAGGGCCCGCCGCCGGTCCCGTACCGTACGGGCCCGGTCCTGGAGCGCATCGCCGCGCCCCGCCCGGACCGCCGCCCCGGCCCACCGCACATACGCACCGCGCCGGGCGAGGGCGACGGCCGCCGCGGTGACCAGGAAGAGGGCCGCCCCGGCGAGCAGCCCGATCCGCCGCCCGGTCAGCCCCGGGACCAGCGCGCCCACGGCGGCCGCGGCCACCCCCGTCCACCACAGCGGCGCCGCCCCGGCCCGCACCACCACGGCCACCCGCACCAGGGTCTGCCCCGTCCGCGCCATGCACGCCTCCCTTGATCCACCTCGGCTCGCCGGGCGGCAGGCTAACGCCCGCTTCTGAAGGTCTCCTGAGAGGCTGGGCCCCCGGCCCCCGGCCCCCTCTCCGCTACTCGGCGAAGAGCCCGCGGGAGGCCGCCGCCGCGTCGAACTCCTCCAGCCGCGCCTGCGCGTCCGGCAGCCCGTCGCACATGGCCTCCAGCAGCACCCGCCCCAGCAGCATCGGCGCGCAGGCGGTGTCGAAGGCGAGCCCGGTGCCGACGGCCGCCGGGATCAGCAGATCGCTGTGGCGGGCGACCGGGGCGAACGCGGAGTCGGCCACCGTGACCACGGTCAGCCCGGCCTCCCTGGCGTACGCCAGGGCGTCCACCACCTCGCGCGGATGGCGGGGCAGCGCGAAGCAGAGCAGCACCCCGGCCCCGGCCCGTACCGCCGCGTCGATCCGGTCGGTGAGCATGGTGCCGCCCTCGTCCAGCAGCCGGACGTCCGGGTGCACCTTGGCGGCGAAGTAGGCGAAGCCGCGGGCCTGCGAGGAGGCGGCCCGCAGCCCCAGCACGGGCAGCGGCCGGGAGGAGGCCAGCAGCCGCCCGGCCCGCTCGACCGGGGCCGGGTCGGCCAGCAGGGTGCTGAGGTGGCGCAGGTTCTCGATCTCCGCCTGCACGGCCTGCTGGTACTCGTTGAGCCCCTGCTCCCCGTCCCCGGCGGCGGGCTGCTCCCCCGGGGCGACCTCGCGCAGATGGCGGCGGAGCGCGGGGTAGCCGTCGAAGCCGAGCGCCACCGCGAACCGGGTGACGGACGGCTGGCTGACCCCGGCCAGTTCGGCCATCTCCACGCTGGAGAGGTACGGCACCTCGGCGGCGCGGCGCACCATCCAGTGCGCGATCCGGCGCTGCGTGGGCGTCAGCCGGTGGCCCTCGAAGAGCGCCTGGAGCCGCGCGGCCGGGCTGTCGCTCATGACCGTCCCCCTCGTTCTATTCACGCACCCATAACCCTGCATGACATTATGCAGAACGGGGGCCCGGAGGCCATCGGGGCCCAGAGGCCATCCGGTCGCCGCCCCGGGGGCCATCCGGGGAGCAAAGAGGGGGGTTAGCCCCAATGACCCGGCCCCGCGCACTCCGTACCGTAGCGAGCATGAAAGCCCACGATCACGAGCTCGCCAAGGAGCTCGACGCCACCCTGAGCGCCCGCCGCGATCTCGGCGCGGAGTATGAACCGGCGCTGATCGAGTCGTTCCTGGAGAAGCTCGACCAGCGGATGGAGGCCACGGTGGACCGTCGGGTCCGCCGCGAGGTGGCCGAGCAGCGGATAGGCGCGGTCCGCGGCAGCCGCTCCGGCGGCTCCGCCGAGGCCTCGCTCTCCGGCTTCGGCGAGCGCTTCGGCTTCGCCGTGGTCTCGCTGGTGCTGGCCGTCCCGCTCTCCGGGATCGGTGCCGGTGCGGCCGGTCTGGGCGGGCTGATGACCGTCTGGGCCGGGATCGTCGGCGTCAACGTCGCGCAGACACTGCGCGACGGGCCGATACGTCGGCGCCGGGAGGCGCGCGAGCGCCCCTTGGACGTCTGAGCCGACCCGCCTCACCGCCCTCCGGGCATGGGTCGGGGCCGCCCGCGCGGTGGCGGGCGGCCCCGGACGTATGGCGAGGACCGCCGCACCCCCGTGACCGGGGGGCGGGACGACGGCGGTCCCCGCGGGGGACACGGGCCCGGGTCAGGGCCGGTCTCCGCGTCCGCGGCGCGCTGGGTGGTCCGGGAGCCGCTCCGGAGGCCCTGGCGCCGACACATCCAACGATGACGCCCACGTGTTAAGGCGGTGCTGCCGCCATATGACGGGTGCGTACCGTTTCGGCGACATGCCCGCACCGCGGTTCTGACGCCGGGTCAAGGGCGCCTTGCCGGGCCGCCCCCGACGCGTGACAGGGCCGGCGGCTACTTCGCCGTGCGGGCCCGGCGGCTACTTCGCCGTGCGGGCCAGGAAGGCCAGCAGGTCCTGGCGGCTGACGACGCCGGTGGGCTTGCCCTCGACCAGGACGATGGCGGCGTCGGCGGTGCCGAGGACGGCCATCAGGTCGCTGACCGGCTCGCCCGAGCCGACCTGGGGCAGCGGCTTGCTCATGTGCTTCTCCAGCGGGTCGTCCAGCGAGGCGCGCTGGGTGAACAGCGCGTCCAGCAGCTCGCGCTCGACCACCGAGCCGACGACCTCGGCGGCCATCACGTCCGGGTGGCCCGCGCCCGGCTTGACGATGGGCATCTGGGAGACGCCGTACTCGCGCAGCACGTCGATGGCCTGGCCGACCGTCTCGTCCGGGTGCATATGGACCAGGGTGGGGATGGCCCCCTCCTTGTCGCGGAGCACATCGCCGACGGCGGCGGAGGTACCGGCCTCCTCCAGGAAGCCGTAGTCCGCCATCCACTCGTCGTTGAAAATTTTCGAAAGGTAGCCCTTGCCGCTGTCCGGCAGCAGCACCACGACCACGTCGTCCTCGCCGAGGCCCTCGGCGACCTTCAGCGCGCCGACGACCGCCATCCCGCAGGAGCCGCCGACCAGCAGGCCCTCCTCCTTGGCGAGGCGGCGGGTCATCTGGAAGGAGTCCTTGTCGGAGACGGCGACGATCTCGTCCGTCACCTCGGCGTCGTAGGCGGAGGGCCAGAAGTCCTCGCCGACGCCCTCGACCAGATAGGGGCGGCCGGAGCCGCCGGAGTAGACCGAGCCCTCCGGGTCGGCGCCGACCACGCGCACCTTGCCGCCGCTGATCTCCTTCAGATAGCGGCCGGTGCCGCTGATGGTGCCGCCGGTGCCGACGCCCGCCACGAAGTGGGTGATCTTCCCGTCGGTCTGCTCCCACAGCTCGGGGCCGGTGGTCTCGTAGTGCGAACGGGGGTTGTTCGGGTTGGAGTACTGGTCCGGCTTCCACGCGCCGGGGATCTCACGGACCAGCCGGTCGGAGACGTTGTAGTACGAGTCCGGGTGCTCCGGGTCGACCGCGGTCGGGCAGACCACGACCTCGGCGCCGTACGCCCGCAGCACGTTGATCTTGTCGGTGGACACCTTGTCCGGGCAGACGAAGACGCACTTGTAGCCCTTCTGCTGGGCCACGATGGCGAGACCGACACCGGTGTTGCCGGAGGTGGGCTCGACGATGGTGCCGCCGGGCTGGAGCGCGCCGCTCTGCTCGGCCGCCTCGATCATGCGCACGGCGATGCGGTCCTTCACCGAACCGCCCGGGTTGAAGTACTCCACCTTGGCCAGGACGGTGGCCTTGAGGCCCTTGGTCACGCTGTTGAGCCGCACCAGCGGGGTGTTGCCGACGAGGCTGATCATCGAATCGTGGAATCGCACCGTAAGTCTCCGGGATCTCCGTAATGGTCAGTCCAGCGTATGCGTAGTCGGACACGGTTACGGGGCAGTTACCTGGTGTACGCACACGAGGAGGTGGCTGCGCCTATGTCGAGGGCGAGGGTGGCACGGCGGATCGCGGCGGGCGCGGCCTACGGGGGCGGGAGCATCGGACTGCTGGGCGCCGCCGCGATCGGCGTGCTGGTGGCCGAGATGCAGCTGGCGAAACGCTCGGTGGGCGGTGGCACGGCCCCGATCCCGCCGCGCGGGGACGGGCTGTACGGGGCGGGGTACGGCTCGCCGACCTTCCCGGTGGCACCGGTACGGCTCGCCCTCCTGGGTGATTCCACCGCCGCGGGACAGGGGGTGCGCCGGGCGGGCCAGACGCCCGGTTCGCTGCTGGCCTCGGGGCTGGCGGCGGTCGGGGAACGCCCGGTGGAGATGCGCAATCTGGCCCTGCCGGGGGCCCGCTCGGACGATCTGGACCGCCAGGTGACGCTGGCGCTGGCCGATCCGGGGCGGCTGCCGGACGTGTGCGTGATCATGATCGGCGCCAATGACGTGACCCATCGGATGCCGCCGACCGAGTCGGTGCGCCATCTGGCGGCGGCGGTGCGGCGGCTCCGTACGGCGGGCGCGGAGGTGGTGGTGGGCACGTGCCCGGATCTCGGCACCATCGAGCCGGTGTACCAGCCGCTGCGCTGGCTGGCCCGGCGGGTGTCCCGGCAGCTGGCGGCGGCGCAGACCATCGTGGTGGTGGAGCAGGGCGGGCGGACGGTGTCGCTGGGCGACCTGCTGGGCCCGGAGTTCGCGGCCAACCCGCGGGAGATGTTCGGGGCGGACAACTACCACCCCTCAGCCGAGGGGTACGCGACCGCGGCGATGGCGGTGCTGCCGACGGTGTGCGCCTCGCTGGGGGTGTGGCCGGAGGCCGAGCGGCTGGACGCGGACCGGCGCGAGGGCATGCTGCCGGTCGCCCAGGCCGCGGCGGAGGCGGCCGACGAGGCGGGCACCGAGGTCACCGGCGCCCGGGCCCCCTGGGCCCTGCTCAAGCACCGCCGCCGGCGTCGGCTCCCCGCCCCGCCCGCGCCGGAGCCGGGGCCCTCGGCGTCGTCCGCACCTGCGCCGCTGCGGGGCGACGCCCGACGGCGGTGACGGGGGGCGGCACCGGGCCGCCGGACTGGCGGGGGCGGAGGCCTGGACCCCGGGGATCGCCCCGGCGTCCGCCCCAGGAGCCCGGACCCAGGCCCGGCCGCCCAGGACCCCGGGGACCGCCCCGGCGGCCGCCCCGGGTGTCCCCGCCCCCCGCGGCGGGTATCGGTCCTCCAGTCCCACCGAACTGAGCGGGCGCTTAGAAATGCGGCCCGCATCACACACCCGCCCGGATGACCCCGAGTGATACGTGCGGGTAACTTCCCTCTCAGTCCTGCCCTCCTCGCCCTCATGGAGCCGTGATGCCCGAAGCCGTGATCGTCTCAGCCGCCCGTTCCCCGATCGGCCGGGCCTTCAAGGGCTCCCTGAAGGACGTGCGGCCGGACGACCTGACCGCCACGATCATCCAGGCCGCGCTGGCCAAGGTGCCCGAGCTCGACCCGCGCGGGATCGACGACCTGATGCTCGGCTGCGGTCTGCCCGGCGGCGAGCAGGGCAACAACCTGGGCCGGATCATCGCCGTGCAGATGGGCATGGACCACCTGCCGGGCTGTACGGTCACCCGCTACTGCTCCTCCTCGCTGCAGACCTCCCGGATGGCGCTGCACGCCATCAAGGCGGGCGAGGGCGATGTCTTCATCTCAGCCGGCGTGGAGACGGTGTCCCGGTTCGCCAAGGGCAACTCCGACAGCCTGCCGGACACCCACAACCCGGTGTTCGCCGAGGCCGAGGCCCGCACCGCGGCCCGCGCCGAGCAGGAGGGCACCGACTGGCACGACCCGCGCGAGGACGGGCTGCTGCCCGACGCGTACATCGCGATGGGCCAGACCGCGGAGAACCTGGCCCGGCTCAAGGGGATCACCCGCCAGGACATGGACGAGTTCGGCGTACGGTCCCAGAACCTCGCCGAGGAGGCCATCAAGAACGGCTTCTGGGAGCGCGAGATCACCCCGGTCACCACCCCGGACGGCACCGTGGTGGCCAAGGACGACGGCCCCCGGGCGGGCGTCACCCTGGAGGGCGTCTCGGGCCTCAAGCCGGTCTTCCGCCCCGACGGCCTGGTCACCGCGGGCAACTGCTGCCCGCTCAACGACGGCGCCGCCGCGCTGGTGATCATGTCCGACACCAAGGCGCGCGAGCTGGGCCTGACCCCGCTGGCCCGGATCGTCTCCACCGGCGTCTCCGGCCTCTCCCCCGAGATCATGGGCTACGGCCCGGTCGAGGCCAGCAAGCAGGCGCTGTCCCGCGCCGGGCTGACCGTCGGCGACATCGACCTGGTCGAGATCAACGAGGCCTTCGCCGCCCAGGTCATCCCGTCCTACCGGGACCTGGACATCCCGCTGGAGAAGGTGAACGTCAACGGCGGCGCCATCGCCGTCGGACACCCCTTCGGCATGACCGGCGCCCGGATCACCACCACCCTGATCAACAGCCTGCAGTTCCATGACAAGCAGTTCGGCCTGGAGACCATGTGCGTGGGCGGCGGCCAGGGCATGGCGATGGTGATCGAGCGCCTGAGCTGATACCCGAAGGCATACGGAATGGGGGCTCGGTTTCGGCCGGGTCCCCGTTTCCGTTCCGGGGGGCCTTTCCGATACGGTCACCGCCCCGCCGCGGGGTCCTTCGTCACCGCCCGGTACACGGTGAATACCGTTGCGTCACGGCGCAAACATCCGCGCCCGAGCCGTGACCGAATCTCCCCCAGGATGTGACCTGCCTCTCCGGGTGGGCACGTTCCCGCAGGTCACCGCCGGATCGAGGGTGGGACACCAGGCGAAAGACCTGTCCATTTCGTGACGTAATGCACTGACAGGGGGCGCGCGCACCCGACAAGCTGATGTAGGAAGTGCGGGGGATCGATTGAAGTCGGGAGTAAGTCAGTGAGCGCCATGTCTCTCGCCCTGCTGCTGACCACGGCCGCCGCCACGGTCGTGGGCGCCGCCGCCCTGCACGCCGCCCACGGGCTGCGCAAGCAGGTCGCCGCGCTGCGCACGGAGCTCGCCCACGCGACCCCCACCGCCCCGGCGGCCCCCGCCCCCACCGTCCCGCACGCCCGCGCCGCCGAGGACATACGGGCCGCGGTCGCCGAGGCGCTGGCCGAGGAGCGGGAGCGGGAGCTGGCGGAGGCCCGGGCGTTCTGGGCGGCCCAGGAGGCGCGGGACGCGGCCGACTCGCTCGGCCCGCTGCCCGGCGGGTCGGTCGGTCTGCCCGACGACGGCGCCCCCTTCTTCGTACCGCGCCAGGCGGATTTCGTCGGACTGGACGGGATCGGGCTGGAGCTGGGCGCGGAGTACGGCGAGTACGCGGCGTACGCGGACGGGCTGGACGACCCGGTGAGCCTGGAGGACGTGGACGCCCTCGCCGCCGAGCTGCCCGAGCTGCCGGGCGTCGCGGACCACCCGGAGGACTCCCCCGAGCTGGCCGCCGCCCGCCGCCGGCACCCCTCGCACCCGGACTTCGTACCGGTGCAGACCCCGGTGGTCACCGACCACGAGCGCACCGTGGCGCGTCTGGAGGAGCTGGCCGCGACGGCCACGGCGCTCACCGACGTACGCCCGGGTCCGCTCGGCACCCTGGACGTGTACGTCTTCGCGGACGGGACGACCCTCTGTATGACCCCCGGGCACCGGGAGACCGCCGAACGCCTCGCGGACGCGCTGCGGGCCGGCCGGGAGCCGGTGCTGCTGGGCGGGTCCGGGGTCTCCGGCGCGTACGCCCTGACCTTCTCCTGCGGCAGCGGCGCCGACAACGTCTACATCCTGGCCGACCGCGTCATCGCGTCCCTGTAGGACCGGTAGGACCTGGGGCTTCTCAGAGCCCGGAGGCGGCGGCCGCGCGCTGGACGGCCGCCAGGGCCTCGTCCCGCTCGCGGGTGAGCGGGGAGTCGGCGGGGGCCGTCCGCAGAACCTCCGCGAGATCGTTGCAGGCGACCACCAGCTGGTCCGCGACGGCGAACATCCCGGCGTCCGGCATGGTCAGCGGCGGCGCGCCGGGGGCCTCGATCCGCTGGGCGCGCAGTGACAAGTCCCTGGCCAGAGCCAGTGCGCCGGCCGCCGCGCCCTGCTGGAGGCGGCTCTGCGGCGCCGCCCGCAGCCGGTCGGCGAAGCGCTCCACCGCGCCGGTCAGTCCACTCGTATCAAGCACTCCGCGACCCTACGCGCCCCCGCCGGACTGTTGCCAACGGGCGAACGCTCAGGCACGGTGACGTGAAGGAGCACACGCTCGACGCGTCCGGAGGCGCCGATGTCCCACGTCTTCTCCGAAGAGACCCACCGCAACCTGATCTCCCGCATCCCCGACATCACGGGGCGCCAGTTGTCCGAATGGCTTCGCACCGTCGAGGAAGGCCCCTCCCTCGTCCGCTTCGAGGAGAAGGTGAGCTGGCTCCGGGGCGCGCACGACCTCTCGTACGGGCACGCCAAGGCGATCATCCACGAGTACGACCTGCGCCGGGCCGCGCGCAAACTGCTCTGACCCCGTCCGGAGCGACGGACGGAACGGCGGAGGGGCCCGCCCGGCTGCTGCCGGACGGGCCCCTCGCTGCTGGGAGCGGGACGGGTCAGTCGTCGCCCTGCAGGATCGAGATGAGCCGCAGGAACTCCAGGTAGATCCAGACCAGGGTCATGGTCAGACCGAAGGCCGCCAGCCACGCCTCCTGGCGCGGGGCGCCGTAGGTGAGACCGTCCTCGACCTGCTTGAAGTCCAGGGCGAGGAAGCAGGCACCCAGGATGATGCCGATGACACCGAACAGGATGCCCAGGCCACCGCTGCGGAAGCCGAGGCCGTCACCGCCGCCGATCAGGGCGAACAGCAGGTTCACCACCATCAGCAGCATGAAGCCCATGGCCGCGGCCATCACGAAGCCGACGAACCGGCGGTTCACCCGGATCCAGCGCATCTTGTAGGCGATCAGCACACCGGCGAACACCGCCATGGTGCCGAGCACCGCCTGCGGCACCGCGCCGGGCGTGACATAGGTCGAGACCGCGCTGGAGATGACGCCCAGGAAGACGCCCTCGAACGCCGCGTACAGCAGGATCAGCGCGGGCGAGGCCTTGCTCTTGAAGGCCTGGATCATCGCGAAGACGAAGGCCACCAGGGCGGCGCCGACGCCGATGCCGTACGAGGTGTTGATGTTGGCCGGGTCGACCGGCAGCAGGAACCAGGAGAGCGCGGCGGTGACGAAGACCGTGCCGAGCGTGATGGCCGTGCGGCTCACCACGTCGTCGATGGTCATCGCGCCCGAGCGTGCCGGGGCCTGCGTGGGGTCACCGAGCTGGGTGTCCTGCGCGTACGGGTTGGTCGCGTACGGGTTCGTCGCGTAGGGGCCTGCTCCGGCGGCGGGGCTCCCGGCCTGCGGCTGCTGCGCGTTGAAGCCCGCGTAGCCGGTGTCGCGGCTGAACCCCCGTCGCGAGAAGACCGGGTTGCTGCTCCTCATCTCACTCCTCCATGGCCGCCGTGCGCGGCCTTGGGACAAGAGTAATGGGGACGCAAAAGAAACACCCTAGTGCTCGGGGAGGATCTTTCCCTCTCCGAGCACGTGACCGGCGGCCGGGGCAGCGGTCCGCCCGGGTGTCCCACCAGGCCAGAAGGGAACGTACGTTCGAACGGTAGTGCATCGACAGTGCCCGGAGCCGGACTCGAACCGGCACGGCCCGAAGAGGGCCAGCGAGGTTTAAGCTCGCCGTGTCTACGTTCCACCATCCGGGCATCACACGCGCACGCGCATACGCCCATCCGCGCGGGTCACGCTGGCACATGAGCCTATCCGGGGCGCGTCCCCCGATCAGCGGAGCCGTGGCCCGATATTGTCTTATTCTATTGGGGCCTGAGGGAGCGTCAGCCAAGGCGGGCAAGGTCGCCTGGGCCCCCTTCGGGGCTCGCTGCCGCAAAGCGTGCGCAAAGGAATGACGGAAAGTCGTCGCCCGGTGTGACCTTGTCATGACAATGCGCCGCGCCCCGTCCCGGGAACGCGCCGAACTCCCTACCGGGGACGTGCCGCACCCCGCCCTGGGAACGCCCCGGGGACGCCCCGGGAACATGCCCCCCACCACCAGGTCGCCTCAGGGGTGCCGTCATACCTCAGGAGGAGCGGACGGGGCCGCGGTCCGACTCCAGGCTGTCCCGGGAACGGGCACGCGGAGGGACGTTTCGGGGGTGGGCCGGGGGCCACGATGGACAGGTCCTCGACAAGCGCGCCCGACCAGCGGTCGCGCCGCCGCCGCGCAACCCGAACGGGAGTCCCTCGTGACCACCACCTCCACCGCCTACCGCGCCACCGCGGTGGCCGCCCGTGCCACGGAGCTGTCCAAGGTCTACGGACAGGGCGAGACCCAGGTGGTCGCACTGGACCGGGTCACCGTGGACTTCCGGCAGGGCGAGTTCACCGCGATCATGGGCCCCTCCGGCTCCGGCAAGTCCACCCTGATGCACTGCGTGGCCGGTCTGGACACCTTCTCCGGCGGCTCGGTGCGGATCGGTGACACCGAGCTGGGCTCGCTGAAGGACAAGCAGCTCACCCAGCTGCGCCGGGACAAGATCGGCTTCATCTTCCAGGCCTTCAACCTGCTGCCCACCCTGACCGCGCAGGAGAACATCACCCTCCCGATGGACATCGCGGGCCGCAAGCCCGACCAGGAGTGGGTGCGCAAGGTCATCGACATGATCGGGCTGTCCGGGCGACTCGGGCACCGGCCCGCGCAGCTCTCCGGCGGCCAGCAGCAGCGTGTCGCGGTGGCCCGCGCGCTGGCCTCCCAGCCCGAGATCATCTTCGGCGACGAGCCGACCGGAAACCTGGACTCGCGCTCCGGCGCCGAGGTGCTGGGCTTCCTGCGCAACTCGGTGCGCGAGCTGGGGCAGACCGTGGTGATGGTGACCCACGACCCGGTGGCCGCCTCCTACGCGGACCGGGTGATCTTCCTCGCCGACGGCCGGATCGTGGACGAGATGCTGCACCCCACGGCAGACGGCGTGCTGGACCGCATGAAGGAGTTCGACGCCAAGGGCCGTACGAGCTGAGCCCCGGCCCGGGGGCGCCACCCGGCCCCCACCGGCCGCGCCCCGGCCGCACCTGCTGACCTCCTGAGACAAACCCAACCCACCGGGACCCCACCTCATGCTCCGTACCGCCCTGCGCAACGTGCTCGCGCACAAGGCCAGGCTGCTGATGACCGTGCTCGCCGTGATGCTCGGCGTCGCGTTCGTCTCCGGCACCCTGGTCTTCACCGACACGCTCTCCCAGGCCTTCCGCAACCAGTCCGCCAAGAACTACGACGACGTGGCCGTGGCGGTCACCTCCTACGCCGACGGCTCGGACCCCGAGTCCGGCTACGGCGTCCCCCAGAAGACCGTCGACAAGATCGGCGCGCTGGACGGGGTCACCGGCGTGAGCGCCCGGGTGAACGGCTTCGCCGGGGTCGCCGACCCGGACGGCAAGCTGATCGGCGTCGGCTGGTCCAACAAGGGCGCCAACTTCGCCCCCGGCAAGGACGGCAAGGACCCGGCGTACGCCTTCGGGCAGGGCTCCGGCCCCACCGCCGCCGACCAGGTCGCCCTGGACCAGGACACCGCCGCCAAGGGCAGGTACAAGGTCGGCGACCGGGTGCGGGTGGCGACCAACGGGCCGGTGAAGGAGTACACCCTCAGCGGGATCTTCACCACCGACGACGGCGCGGTCAGCGCGGGCGGCAGCCTGGTGCTGTTCCAGACCCCGGTGGCGCAGAAGCTCTACCTGGCCCCCGGCCACTTCCAGGACGTCAACGTCAACGCCGCGCCCGGCACCGACGACGAGAAGCTGCTCGACCAGGTCGTACCGCTGCTCCCCAAGGAGGCGGTGGCCCGCACCGGCGCCACCCTCGCCGACGAGCAGGCCAAGGACATCGAGGCCGGGATGAGCGGCCTCAACCAGGTGCTGCTGGCCTTCGCCGGGATCGCGCTCTTCGTCGGCGTGTTCCTGATCGCCAACACCTTCACCATGCTGGTCGCCCAGCGCACCAAGGAGATCGCGCTGATGCGGGCGGTCGGCGCCTCGCGTCGCCAGGTCACCCGCTCGGTGCTGGCCGAGGCCGGTCTGGTCGGCCTGGTCGCGGCGGCGGTCGGGCTCGGGCTCGGCGTGCTGCTCGCCATGGGGCTGCGCTCGGGGATGTCCAGCTTCGGGATGAAGGTGCCCGGCGGGCCGCTGGTCGTCACCGCGACCCCGATCGTCTCCGCGCTCGCCGTCGGTGTGCTGATCACCATGCTGGCCGCCTGGCTGCCGGGCCGCCGGGCCGCGAAGATCCCGCCGGTGGCGGCGATGAACAGCGTCCACGCGGCGCCCTCCGCCAAGTCCCTGCTGGTGCGGAACATCATCGGCTCGGTGATCACCGCGCTGGGCGCCACCGCGATCGCCGGCGGCGCCGCGATGGCCGACGAGACCGGCCGCTATCTGATCGCGCTGGGCGCCTTCTTCGCCCTGATCGGCGTGATCGTGCTGATCCCGCAACTGTCCCGGCCCATCGTGGCCCTGGCCCGGCCGCTGCTGGTCTCGGTCTTCGGCGTGGCCGGCAAGCTGGCCAGCCAGAACGCGGTCCGCAACCCGCGCCGCACCGGCGCCACCGCCTCCGCCCTGGCCATCGGGCTCACCCTGGTCACCGGTCTGTCGGTGGTCGGTGTGACCGTCGGCCAGTCGGTGGACAAGATGACCACCGACAACATCCGCGCCGACTACATGGTGGCGATGGCGAGCGGCGGCCCGCTGGACGGCTCCGCGCTGGCCGCCGTGGAGAAGGCCCCGGGCGTCAGCGCCGTCTCCCCGCAGACCAGCACCTACCTCAAGCTGGACGGCGAGTTCGCCTCGGCCTCCGCGGTCACTCCGGACGACGTGGCGAAGGTGCTCACCGTCAAGACGGTCTCCGGTGACCTCGGCTCGCTGGCCGGCGGTCAGGTCGCGGTCGACGAGGACTCCGCCAAGAAGCACGGCTGGAAGGTCGGCGACACCCTGCCGACCGTGTTCGGCGACGAGAAGAAGGGCTCGCTGAAGGTCGGCGCGGTCTTCCAGGGCAGCGAGTTCCTCTCCCCGGTGCTGGTCAGCAGCGAGCTGGCCGCGCAGCACGAGAAGAAGCCGAACATCCAGCAGATCTTCGTCAAGATGGACGGCGGCCAGTCCGCCGCCGGTGAGAAGGCCCTGGTCAGCGCCCTGGGCGAGAACCCGGCGATCAGCGTGATGGACCGCCAGGACATCCGCGACCAGTTCGGCGGCATGATCAACATGATCCTGAACATCGTCTACGCGCTGCTGGCGATGGCACTGCTGATCGCCGTCCTGGGTGTGGTCAACACCCTGGCCATGTCGGTCTTCGAACGGCAGCAGGAGATCGGCATGCTGCGGGCCATCGGCCTGGACCGGCGCCGGGTGAAGCGGATGGTCCGGCTGGAGGCCGTGGTGATCTCGCTCTTCGGCGCGCTGGTCGGCATCGTGCTGGGCGTCTTCCTCGGCTGGGCGATCGGCCAGTCCCTCAAGGACGACCTGCCGGGCTACGCGCTGGTCCTGCCCTGGGGCCGGATCGGGATCTTCCTGCTCCTGGCCGGACTGGTCGGTGTGCTGGCCTCGCTCTGGCCGGCCCGCAGCGCGGCGCGGCTGAACATGCTGAACGCCATCAAGGCGGAGTAGGGCAAGGAGAGGGAAGAAGAGAGGGCCGGGCCCCCTGAACGCGGGGGCCCGGCCCTCGGGCGTACGGTGCCTCAACTGCCGTCGGCTGGCGTCTCGTTCCAGACGCGGGGGCGCAGGGGCAGGCCCGAGTGGCCGTCGGGACCGGTGCGGACGGCCAGGATCTGGTTGACGCCGATCTGGTGGCGCTCGAAGGCGAGGGCGGCGGCGGCCATGTAGAGCCGCCAGACGCGAGCCCGGCCCGGGGAGGTCAGGCGGACCGCCTCGGGCCAGTGGGCCTCCAGACGGGCGACCCAGTGGCGGAGCGTCAGCGCGTAGTGCTCGCGCAGCGCCTCGGTGTCGCGGACCTCGAAACCGGCCCGCTCCAGAGCGGAGGTGGTGCGGCCCAGCGGGGCGAGTTCGCCGTCGGGGAAGACGTACGCGTCGATGAACGGGTCCAGCCGGTACGCGGACTCGTCCCGTTCCGGGCGGCGGGCGATCTGGTGGTTGAGCAGCCGCCCGCCGGGGCGCAGCAGGGCGTACAGGTCGTCGGCGTACTCCTGGTAGCGCTCGGTGCCGACGTGCTCGGCCATGCCGATGGAGGAGATCGCGTCGTACGGGCCGTCCCGGACGTCCCGGTAGTCCTGGACGCGGATCTCGATCCGGTCGGCCAGCCCCTCCTCGGCGATCCGCTTGCGGGCGTACGCGGCCTGCTCGGTGGAGAGGGTGACGCCGACGACGGTGGCGCCGTACTCGCGGGCGGCGTGCAGGGCCATCGAGCCCCAGCCGCAGCCGACGTCCAGCAGCCGGTCCCCCTCCTTCAGGGCCAGCTTGCGGCAGACCAGGTCGAGTTTGGCGCGCTGGGCCTGCTCCAGGGTGGCGCCCTCGGTGAAGCAGGCGCAGGAGTAGACCATCGACGGGCCGAGGACCAGGGCGTAGAAGTCGTTGCCGACGTCGTAGTGGTGGCTGACGGCCTGCCGGTCGCGGCGTCTGGTGTGGGTGCGGCCGGTGCGGCCGCGGATCTCCTCGGTGGGCGGCGGGGGCGGCGGCCAGGGCCCGCCGAGCCGGACCAGCTCACGGGCGGCGGCGCGCAGCCGGGGGTCGCGTACGGGACGCACCGGCCGCTGGTCGCCGCCGCGCTCCCACAGCAGTGCGGCGATCCGGGCAAGGAGGGCGTACAGATCGCCGTCGGCGTCGAGTTCACCGGCCACCCAGGCCCGGGCGAGGCCGAGCTCGCCGGGCTTCCAGAGCAGCCGGCGCAGCGCCCTGCGGTGCCGGACGACCAGGACCGGTGCGCCGGGCGGTCCGGCCTCGCTGCCGTCCCAGGCCCGGATGCGGACGGGCAGGGGTACGCCCAGGAGGTCCTGGGCGAGAGCGGTCAGCCGCGACGCGGCGTCGGCCATGGTGCACACCTCCGTGACGGTTCGGCGGAGTTCGCTGTGCTCGAAGCTCTGTGCTTGAAGCTCTGTGCTCGACTCCACGAGAACACCGGAGGTGCGGGCGCGCAGTCCCGAAACGAGGCAATGCGCGGGCAAAAAGGCCGGGGGTAAGGCCGGGGGTACGGGGGCGGTGCGCGGGCAAAGGGGCCGGGGGTACGGCGAAGGGGCCGCCCGCACCACGGATGGCGGGCGGCCCCTTCGACGAGGAGCGGTTTGGCTACCGGACGGTCAGGAGGCCTTGGCCTTCTGCGGGGCCGGCTCGGTGGCCGGCGCGGCCGGGGCGGGCTTGGCGGCCTCGTAGAACTCCTCGCGCGGCGTCTCCATGGCGCCGAGCGAGACGACCTCGCGCTTGAGGAACATGCCCAGCGTCCAGTCGGCGAAGACCCGGATCTTGCGGTTCCAGGTCGGCATGGCCATGCCGTGGTAGCCGCGGTGCATGTACCAGGCGAGGCGGCCCTTGAGCTTGATCTTCATCTTGCCCATGACGATCATGGCGACGCCCTTGTGGACGCCCAGACCGGCCACCGCGCCCTTGTTGGCGTGGCTGTACTCCTTCTGCGGGAAGCCCCGCATACCGGAGATGACGTTGTCGCCGAGGACCCGGGCCTGGCGCAGCGCGTGCTGGGCGTTCGGCGGGCACCAGGCGTTGGGGTTGCCGGCTTTGCGGCCGACCAGGTCGGGGACCTGGGCGTTGTCGCCGGCGGCCCAGATGTAGTCGGTGCCCTGCACCTGGAGGGTGGGGGCGCAGTCCACGTGGCCGCGGGGGCCGAGCGGCAGGCCGTAGCGGGCCAGCGCCGGGTTGGGCTTGACGCCGGCGGTCCACACGATGGTGTTGGAATCGACCTCAAGGCCGTTCTTCAGCACCACGTGGCCGTCGACGCAGGAGTCCATGGAGGTGTTGAGGTAGACCTCGACCCCGCGGCCCTCCAGGTGCTCCTTGCCGTACTGGCCGAGCTTGGGGCCGACCTCGGGGAGGATCTTGTCGGCGGCGTCGACGAGGACGAACCGCATGTCCTCGCGCTTGACGTTCTTGTAGTACTTGGCCGCGTCGCGGGCCAGGTCCTCGACCTCGCCGATGGTCTCCGCGCCGGCGAAGCCGCCGCCCACGAAGACGAAGGTCAGCGCCTTGCGGCGGACCTCCTCGTCGGTGGTGGAGTCGGCCTTGTCCAGCTGCTCCAGCACGTGGTTGCGCAGGCCGATGGCCTCCTCGATGCCCTTCATGCCGATGCCCTGCTCGGCGAGGCCGGGGATCGGGAAGGTCCGGGAGACCGCGCCGAGCGCGACCACCAGGTAGTCGAAGGGCAGCTCGTACGCCTCGCCGACCAGCGGCGCGACGGTGGCGACCTTGCGGTCCTGGTCGATGGTGGTGACGCGGCCGGTGAGGACTTCGGCCTTCGGCAGGACGCGTCGCAGCGGGACGACGACGTGCCGGGGCGAGATGCTGCCGGCGGCGGCTTCGGGGAGGAAGGGCTGGTACGTCATGTACGAGCGGGGGTCGACGACCGTGACGGTCGCCTCGCCGTAGCGCATCTTCTTCAGAATGCGGCGAGCTGCGTACAGGCCTACGTACCCTCCGCCTACTACGAGGATCCTGGGACGCTCCGTGGTGCTCATGCCATCGAGTATCCACCCGCCCCACACCCCCTGCTCGTGCGCCCCTTCACAAGGATGGGAAGCACCTCTGCTACACTGCGCCGCCCACGTGACCCAGGTCATGCCGGCGAGGGGGAACCGGAAGGGGTTCCGGGACGTTGCTCACCCCCCGTGAACTGCGCAGAGAGCGTTCCGTAACGCCCATGCGGCACCCCGGTTCACGCCTGGGAAACAGAGCCGTAGCCGCCCTGTGAACCTGCGAAAGGGCCCTGAGCGGCGGCCCGGTGACCACGAACGGCCCCCCGGACCCCCGTCAGGGCCCTTTTCCTTGTGAAGAACTTCACGAACCTTTTCCGGGGGCCACCAGCGAGTGGGCGATCCCGTCCAGGATGTCGTGCTCCGAGACCACCACCTCGGCCGCTCCGGTGCGCTCCATGACGGCCTGGAGGACCAGCGCACCGGCGGTGATGACGTCCACCCGGCCCGGGTGCATCACCGGGATCGCGGCCCGCTCGTCATGGCTCGCGGACAGCAGCCGGGCGGTGACCGCGTCCACCCGCTCGCGGCTGATCCGCGAGCGGTGGATGGCCGCCGAGTCGTACGCGTCCAGCTCCAGCGCGATGCCCGCGACCGTGGTCACCGACCCGGCCAGCCCGACCAGCACCCGCGCCTCCCGGATCGGCACCGTCCGCTCCGCCAGGTCCAGCGCGGCGGCGATGTCGGCCCGGATGGCGGCGGTCTCCGCCTCGGTGGGCGTGGAGCCGCTGACGTGCCGCTCGGTCAGCCGTACGCAGCCGATGTCCACCGAGCGGGCGGCCCGCACCGCGTCCCGGCCGACCACGAACTCGGTCGAGCCGCCGCCGATGTCCACCACCAGGTACTCCTCGGAGCCGGGCAGCTCCCTGGTCGCGCCGGTGAAGGAGAACTCCGCCTCCTGGTCGCCGCTGATCACCTCGGGCTCCACGCCCAGGATCTCCCGCACCCCGGCGGTGAACTCGTCGCGGTTCTCGGCGTCCCGGGAGGCGGAGGTGGCGGCGAACCGCACCTTCTGCACCCCGTGCTCCGCTATCACCGCCGCGTACTCCCGGCAGGCGGCGAAGGTGCGCTCCAGCGCCTCCGGGGCGAGCCGGCCGGTGCGGTCCACGCCCTGGCCGAGCCGGACGATGGTCATCCGCCGGTCCAGGTCGACCGCCTTCCCGGTCTCCGGGTCGATGTCGGCGACCAGCAGCCGGATGGAGTTGGTGCCGCAGTCCACGGCGGCGACCCGGGTCATCCGGCACCCCCCTGGCAGCCCTCGCCGGGCGCCACGCAGGGGCCCTTGGCCCACCACTCGGGCAGCATCGCGAGGGCCTCGTCGCCCAGCGGGTTGACCCCCGGGCCGGCCGCCAGCGAGTGGCCCACCAGGACGTGCAGGCACTTGACCCGGTCCGGCATCCCGCCGGCGCTGGGGAAGCCCTCCAGCACCTCGATGGCGTCCCGGCGGGCGAGGTAGTCCTCGTGCGCGGCCCGGTAGGCGGCGGCCAGCTCGGGGTCGGCGGCCAGCCGCTCGGTCATCTCCTTCATCACCCCGTTCGCCTCCAGGGTGCCGATGGCGGAGGCGGCGCGCGGGCAGGTCAGGTAGTACGTGGTGGGGAACGGCGTGCCGTCGGGCAGCCGGGGCGCGGTCTCCACCACGTCCGGGTTGCCGCAGGGGCAGCGGTGCGCGATGGCCCGCAGGCCGCGCGGGGGGCGTCCGAGCTGGGCCTGGAAGGCGGCGATGTCCGCCTCGGTGGGCTCGGTGCGTTCGGTGGGCGGAGGGGGCGTTTCCATGCCTGCCTTGGTTCTCTTGTCTCTCTGTGTCCCGCGGGACCGCCGGGTGCCGGTCCTTCGGGGCTGCTACGGGTCTACGGGTCCCGGGGGTCCGGGGAGGAGCGGTCGGCGCTGTCCACGCCGTCCCAGAGGTTGGAGTACCACGGGCGGTCGGCCGCGCCCGGGTCGCCGGTGCGCTCGGCGGCCGCGTCGGGGTCGATCACCGTGTAGCCGGTCTCCCCCGGCAGCACGTAGTGCAGGTGCTCGCGGGCCAGCCGGCGGACATAGGCGTCGTCCTGGAGCCGGGCCTTCTCGTCCCGCAGCCGCTCGACCCGCTCGGCCGCCTCGGCCGCGTTCCGCTTCTGCTCGGCGATCTCGCCGCGCTGGGAGACGTACTGCCGCATCGGGTAGGCCAGCGCCACCACCAGCGAGCAGACCACCAGCGCCAGGAAGGCGGCCCGGCCGGTGAGGCGGGAGCGGCGGTCCTGGCGGCGGGTCTGCGAGCGGTAGACGCGGGCGGCGGTCTCCCGGCCGAGCAGCCGCAGCCTGGTCGCGGTCGAGAACCGGTCCCGGGCCATCTCGCGCCTCCCCTCGCCCCGCCGGGCGGCTTCCCGCCCGGCACTTCCGGCAACGTACGTACGTCCCCGGACACGGTACGGGACCGCGGCCGGGGACGTACGGAAGGAGGCGGCGTGCGCCGTGCTGAGCGGGCGTCAGCCCTAACTCTCAGCCTCGGAGCTCTCAGCCCTCGAAGCGGAAGCGGGGGAAGGCGGAGCGGCCGGCGTAGACCGCGGCGTCGTCCAGCATCTCCTCGATGCGCAGCAGCTGGTTGTACTTGGCGACGCGCTCGGAGCGGGCCGGGGCGCCGGTCTTGATCTGGCCGCAGTTGGTGGCGACGGCGAGGTCGGCGATGGTGACGTCCTCGGTCTCGCCGGAGCGGTGCGACATCATGCACTTGAAGCCGTTGCGCTGGGCCATCTCGACGGCGTCCAGGGTCTCGGTCAGCGAGCCGATCTGGTTGACCTTGACCAGCAGGGCGTTGGCGATGCCCTCCTCGATGCCGCGGCCCAGACGCTCGGGGTTGGTGACGAACAGGTCGTCGCCGACCAGCTGCACCTTGGTGCCGAGCTTCTCGGTGATGGTCTTCCAGCCGGCCCAGTCGTCCTCGAACAGCGGGTCCTCGATGGAGACCAGCGGGTAGGCCTCGACCAGCTCCGCGTAGTAGTCGGTCATCTCGGCGGCCGAGCGGGACTTGCCCTCGAACGCGTAGGAGCCGTCCTTGTAGAACTCGGAGGCGGCGACGTCCAGGGCGAGCGCGATGTCCTTGCCGGGCTCGTAGCCGGCCTTCTTCACGGCCTCCAGGATGAGGTCCAGGGCCTCCCGGTTGGAGCCGAGGTCCGGCGCGAAGCCGCCCTCGTCGCCCAGGCCGGTGGCCAGGCCCTTCTCCTTCAGCACCTTCTTCAGGGTGTGGTAGACCTCGGCGCCCCAGCGCAGGGCCTCGGAGAAGGACTCCGCGCCGATCGGGGCGATCATGAACTCCTGGATGTCCACGTTGGAGTCCGCGTGCGAGCCGCCGTTGAGGATGTTCATCATCGGCACCGGCAGCAGGTGCGCGTTGGGGCCGCCCAGGTAGCGGAAGAGCGGGAGGTCGGCGGCCTCGGAGGCGGCGTGCGCCACGGCGAGGGAGACGCCGAGGATGGCGTTGGCGCCGAGCGAGGACTTGTCCGGGGTGGCGTCCAGGTCGAACATCGCCTGGTCGATCAGCCGCTGCTCGGTGGCGTCGTAGCCGACGAGCTCCGGGCCGATCTGCTCGATGACGGCGAGGACGGCCTTCTCGACACCCTTGCCGAGGTAGCGGTTGGTGTCCCCGTCGCGGAGCTCAAGGGCCTCGAACGCGCCGGTGGAGGCACCGGACGGGACGGCGGCACGGCCGGTGCTGCCGTTGTCGAGGCCGACCTCGACCTCGACCGTGGGGTTGCCTCGCGAGTCGAGGATTTCCCGGGCTACGACGACGTCGATGGACGGCACGAGCATCTCCTTCTGGGATGTGACGCAAGGGGTGACGCGTGGAGTGCAGGGCCGGTAGGGCCTTGCGGCAAGAGCCTAACCGCCCGGGGGTCCGCCGCCCGCCGACGCCCGCCCGCTGGGACGAAAAAGGGGTCATCCGATGGGATCACCGGGCAAACGGCCGCAGACCTACCAGCCGGTAGCCGTGTCCGGCCCCCCGGGGCCGGATATGGCG
Source organism: Streptomyces sp. NPDC046887 (assembly GCF_040644755.1). NCBI lineage: Bacteria > Bacillati > Actinomycetota > Actinomycetes > Kitasatosporales > Streptomycetaceae > Streptomyces > Streptomyces sp. NPDC046887. The sequence goes on along the minus strand of NZ_JBEYXH010000011.1, from coordinate 90,008 downwards.
GACCCCGGCCCGGACGGATCCGGGCCGGGGTCGCCGTACGCCGCCGGTGTCCGCGAAAAGCACCGGCGGCGCGCCAGTGGCGGCCCCGAGGGGGCCGCGGGGCTCAGCTCAGGTGGAGCTGCTGGCCCGGGTAGATCAGGTCGGCGTCGTCGACGATGTCCTTGTTGAGGTCGAACAGCTTGCTCCAGCCGCCCTGGACCTTCTTCGCACCGGCGATGGTGGAGAGGGTGTCGCCCGTCTTCACCTTGTACTCGCCGTCGCCCTTCTCGACCTTCTTGCCGGTCGGGGTGGTGACCTTCTCGCCGGAGCCCGAGGCGGAGCCCGAGCCGGTGTCGGCCTTCGGGGCGGCCTGCGGCGCGGTGCGCTGCTGGCTGCGGGTGGTGGGCTGCTCGGCCTTGCGCTCCTGCTGCTGCGGCTGGGCCTGGGGCTGGGCCTGCTGCTGCGGGGCGGACTCCTCGCCGCCGCCGCTCTGCGCGGACGCGCCGGACAGGTCCACGCCGCAGCTCGGCCAGGCACCCTTGCCCTGGCTGGCGAGCACCTTCTCGGCGACCGCGATCTGCTGGGACTTCGAGGCCTGGTCGGCGGTGGGGGCGTAGCTGGTGCCGCCGTACGCGGCCCAGGTGGACGCCGAGAACTGCACACCGCCGTAGTAGCCGTTGCCGGTGTTGATGGACCAGTCGCCGCCGGACTCGCACTGGGCGACCTTGTCCCACTCGGCGGTGGTGGCGGCGGAGGCGGAGGTGGCGCCCAGCAGCGGGGCGGCCACGGCGGCACCGGTGATACCGGCGAACGCGGCGAAACGGACGGCCTTGGACGGGCGACGGTGCTTGGCCTTGCCGGAAAACAGCATGGGTCATCTCCTCACCGACGCCTGCGAGGTGAGCTGTCGGGTTCGGGCGAGTGAGTTGGCCCGGTCGCGCGGTGGCGACTTCACCCCAAGCCGGTCCGGTCGGTCGTACGGGACTCCTGACGAGTCCTCGCACGGCGGCCGTCCGCGGCACTTACCTTGGGTCCCCCGCTCCTGCCTTCGGCGCGTGAAGCGACGACTGTGCCCGACGGCCGGCGGCAGGATTCGGCGTTCCGGTCGGCGGGGCCCGCGGTGAGCGAGCGGTGACGACCGTAGACACAGACCTCGCCCGAGATCAAAAACGGACATCAAGGTCAATGCGCCCGTATCGCGGCGCCTGTGACGGGCGTTTGCGCTGGTAGCGGGCACAGTGGGCGTACCGGACGCACGAGGGGCGCCAGTTGGGCCAAAGAGACTCATGTCTCACTCGCGCCCCACCCGCCCAGAAATGGACAAACGGCCACGTAATCCCCTTGGGATCACCTGGCCGCAGGCCCGTTTCCGCCGCTGTCTGACTACTTCTGATCGTCCGTCAGCTGGAGGTCCTGACCGGGGAGGATGAGGTCGGGGTCGGTGCCGACGGTGTCCTTGTTGGCCTCGTAGAGGGCGGTCCAGCCGCCGTCCAGCTCCCGCTCCTGGGCGATGGCGGTGAGGTTGTCGCCGGGCTGGACGGTGTACGCGCCGGGGTCGGTGCCCACCGAGCCGCGCTCGGTCCCCTCGCCGCGCGAGGTGCGGGTCTCGCCCTCCCGCTCGCCCTCGGTGCCGTCGGCGGCGGTCTCCTCGTCGCCGGGCAGCCCCGGGCCGGTGGCGGCCGGCTGCTGGTCGCGTCCGGCCTCGTCGGCCGGGTCGGCGTCGGTGCTCGCGGACGGGTCGGCGGAGGGCTCGGTGGCCGGCTCCTCCTCGGGCGCGGGCTTGCCGCGGTGCTTCCCGGTGCCGGAGGCGGGCGCCTCGGTGTCCGCGGTGGTGGAGGCGGAGGCCCGGGCGTCGGCGGCGTCGGTCTTCTCCGGCGCCTCCGGCTCGATCTCGGGCCGGTCGGCGTCACGGGAGGCGGTGCCGGTGGTGGGCGGGGCGGCGTCCCGGTCGCCGTGCGGGGTCTCGGCGGACTTCGCCGGCTTGCCGTCCGGGTCACCGGCGGACGGGGACGGGGAAGGGGCCGGGTTCCGGGAGGCGTCGTCCTCGCCGAGCCCGGCGATGGGCGCGCAGGTCTGCCAGGCCGCCGCGCCACCGGCCGCGTACACCTTCTCGGCCACCGCGATCTGCTGGGAGCGGCTGGCCAGATCCGGCCGGGCGGCGTGGGTGAGACCGCCGTGGGACTCCCAGGTCTCCTGGGACATCTGGAGCCCGCCGTAGAAGCCGTTGCCGAGGTCGGCGCTCCACATGCCGCCGGACTCGCACTCGGCGACCCGGTCCCAGGTGGCGGCGTCGGCCGCGGTGGCGGTGCCCGCGCCCAGCAGCGGAAGGGCGATGGCCGATCCGGTCACCCCTGCCGCGACGACGATGGCGGGGGCTTGACGGGGTCGTCGGTGCCGGCCGTTCCCGGAGCGCATGCGGTGAGCCTTTCGCGTGACAGCTGAGGTGTCCGAGAAAGTAGCGGCATTCGAACGTCAGTCACAAGTCGATGCAGCGGAGATCACGCCAAGATCACAATTTTGACGCGGTGTCAGCTTGCGTCATGTCGGATATGACCGGACGAGCGGGGACCTACCGACTCCCCGGGCCCGCCGACGCGGGCGTGAAGGCGACCGGGAGTTGTCTCAGCCCCCGCATGATCAGGCCGCCGCGCCAGCGGAGTTCGGCCGGGTCGGCGTCGAGGCGGAGGTCGGGGAGGCGGGTGAGCAGGGTGGCCAGCGCGGTCTGGCCCTCCAGCCGGGCGAGCGGGGCGCCCAGGCAGTAGTGGATGCCATGGCCGTAGCCGAGGTGCTGGTTGTCCCGGCGGGCCAGGTCCAGGGTGTCCGGCTCGGCGAACCGCTCCGGGTCCCGGTCGGCGGCGGCGAGGACGACCAGCACCGGGTCCCCGGTGGCGATCCGCTGCCCGCCCAGGGTGAGCGGCTCGGTGGCGAACCGCCAGGTGGCCAGCTCCACCGGGCCGTCATAGCGCAGCAGTTCCTCCACCCCGGTCTCCAGCAGCCCCCGCTCCCCCGCGGCCAGCGACTCCTGCAACCGGGCCCGCTGGCCCGGGTTGCGCAGCAGCGCGTACACCCCGTTGCCGATCAGATTGACGGTGGTCTCGAACCCGGCGAAGAGCAGGATGAAGGCCATGGCGGCGGCCTCGTTCTCGGTCAGATGCTCACCATGGTCCGAGGCCCGAATCAGCCCCGAGATCAGATCCGTCGGCTCCTGACCCGGCTCGGCGCGCTTGCGATGGATCAGCTCGGCCAGATAGCCGCGCATCTTCTTCACCGATCGGGCGACGCCGCCGCGCGGCCCGCCCCCGTGGCGGATCATCATCCCCGCCCAGTCGCGGAAGTCGTCCTGGTCCTCGCGCGGGACGCCGAGCAGGTCGCAGATGGCGTAGATGGGCAGCGGGAAGGCGAACTCATGGATCAGGTCGGCGCTGCCGCGCGCCGCGAAGCCGTCGATGAGCCGATCGGTCAACTCCTGCACCCGGGGCGCGAACTCGGCCACCCGGCGCGGGGTGAACGCCTTGGAGACCAGCCGCCGCAACCGGGTGTGGTCCGGCGGGTCGATATTGAGCAGATGGGTCATCAGCTCGGCCTTGCGCTCGCCCGGAATGCCGGTCTTGCCCTTGGCGTGCGCCGGCTCGTCATGGTGCGCCGGGTTCTTGCTCAGCCGCTGGTCCGCCAACGCCTGCCGGGCGTCCCCGTACCGGGTGACCAACCAGGCCTCCACCCCGCTGGGCAGCCGCGTCCGGTGCACCGGCTCATGCTCCCGCAGCCAGGCGTACGCCGGATACGGATCGGTGGCGAACTCCCAGGTGAACAGCTCCGGCGCGGGGGCCCCGGAGACGGGGCAGTCGGCGGGGGTGTGTCCGGGGGCGGAACCGGGGGCGGTGCTCATCGGTCGCCGTCCTCCTGGTGCGTGGCGGCCTCGGCGTCCGAGCCGGGGGCCCGGGGGGCGGATGTCCCGGGGCCGGAAGGATCACCGTCCTCGTGGTCCTGACCCCTGCCCGCGGGCAGCCCCTCGGCAGCGCGGATGGCGTCGCGGTAGGCGCGGCCGGCGGCGCGGAGGGCGGCTTCGGGGTCGATGCCCTGGGCGTCGGCGCGGACGGCGAGGGCGAGCAGGTCGTAGCCGAGGCCGGGGCCCGTCGGGAGCGGGACGTCCAGACCGGCGGTACGGACCCGGCTCGCGAGCTTGGCGGCGAGGGCGAGGCCGGGCTGCCCGACCGGGACCCCGTCGGTGACCGAGGCGCGCTGCTTCTCGGCGGCCTTGGTGCGCAGCCAGTGCTCCTTGACCTCCTCCGGGGTCTCGGCGCGGGCGTCGCCGAAGACATGGGGGTGGCGGTGGATCAGCTTCTCCACGATGGTGCCGGCCACCTCGTCCACCGAGAACGGCTCCTCGGGGTCCTCCTCGGCGATCCGGGCGTGGAAGACCACCTGGAGCAGTACGTCCCCCAGCTCCTCCCGCAACTCGTCCCGGTCGCCGTCCTCGATGGCCTCGACCAGCTCGTACGCCTCCTCCACGGCGTACTTGGCGAGGCCTTCGTGGGTCTGGCGGGAGGACCAGGGGCAGGCGCGGCGGATCCGGTCCATCACCTCGACCAGGTCGAGCAGCCGGGCGCCGGGCAGGTCGTAGGAGCCGGGCAGCAGCTCCAGCTCCGGCATGGCGGTACGGCCGGAGCCGGCCAGCCGGGCCAGCCCGTCGGTCAGCGCCCGATCGCCCTCCCCGGTGGCCAGCACGACCACCACCGCCCCGCCCGCACACGCCCCGACCAGCTCCTCGGCGGAGGGGGCGGCGGACTCCACGGTGACGCCCGCCTCGGCCAGATACGGCAGTTGGGGGTGGTCCGGGTCGGCGCACAGCACCCGGTCCGCCGTGCGCAGCGCCTGCCAGGCGGGCCAGGACAGCAGTCCCGGCGCCACCCGGTGGCTGGCGGTGAGCAGGACGATACGACCGGAGGGGGAGATCTCGTTCACCCCTGAAACGTACCGCCGGTGGAACGTACCGCCGGAGGTCAGGCCTGCTCGGGCTGGGCGGGCTGCCGGGCGGTGACCTGCCGGAGCCAGGGCGCCCGGTACTCGCCGAGCTGGATCTTGGCGTCGTCCCAGGTCCCGTAGCGCGGGTTCACGTCGATGCCCATGTCCTTGGACGCGGCGGTGAACAGCCCGGTCAGCTTCTGCTGGCCGGCCGGGTCGTTGCCGGCGCCCGCCTTCTCGGCGATCTTGCCCATCAGGACGTTCCGCCGGACCACGGTGTCGATCTCCTCGGGCGCCACCCCCTGCTGCTCGAGCAGCATCGCGGCCAGCTGCTCCTCGCCGCCGCTCTGCGCGGCGGCGGACTTCCGGGTGTCCTGGATCTCCTTGCGGCTGGCGGTCACGCCCTGCCCGGCGGCGACCCGGTCCACCACCCGGTCGAAGATCATCCCGTTCAGCTTCTCCCGGCTGAGGTCGCCGGTGGCCCGGATGAGCTGCGCCGACTCGGGCGAGGACTGCTGGGCGTCGCGCACCTGGCGGACCTGCGCCTGGAGCGCGGAGACCTCGATACGGTCGCCGCCGACGACGGCCGCCGCGCCGGGACGGGCCTCGCTCCCGCAGGCGGTCAGCAACGGGGCGGCGGCCAGGGCTGCGGCGGTGGCGGCGAGAGCGGTGCGACGGCGGCGGTGCAAAGGAGCCTCCCGGCGTGGGTCGTGCGGCGGTGGACAACGACCTTGCGGTGATCGATGGTATGCAGCGGATGTGGCGCGTACCACCGTTTCGACACCACCGGTATCGGTGGCACCACGCCTACCGCTGCCCCGTGCAACGAGCGACCGGCACCCTTGGGTGCTGCCGCCCGCCGCACCGGGGCCCGGGCTCCGGTGCACCAGGAGGAGCCGGTCAGCGACAGCCGGCTGACAGATACGGCCCCGGAGTCCAGAGGGGTCGATCAAGGTACCGGGTCGACCGTCACCGGCTGATCTCGAACACCCTGCCCGGGGCTCAGAAGCCGCGCATCTGGCGTTGGCGGTCCAGGGCGCGGCGGAGCTCGGTGGCGAGGGGGTGGTACGGGCCGTAGGCGCGCTCGGTGTCGTAGAGGAGGTTCTGCAACTGCTGGTGGGCGGCGCTGTGGTCGCCCATGGCGAGCAGCAGGTTGCCGATGCGGTGGCGGATGTCGAAGGCCCGGGAGAGGTCGGCGCCCGGCGCCAGGGTGGTGCTCTCGTGGTACGGCAGCAGGGCCCGGTACTCGGTGAGCGCGGCGGCGGTCTCGCCGAGCTGCTCCAGGCAGAAGGCCGCGTCGTAGCGGAATTGGAGGGTGGCCGGGTCGCCCGGGCCGGCCTGGTGGGCGCGATCGTCGGCGAGCCGGCGCAGCTCGGGCAGGGCGCGGCGGTACTGGCCGTCGTCCATCAGCGTGGAGGCGTACTGCTTGCGCAGGATGCTGACCACCGGGGAGTGCTCGCCGTGCTCGGCGGCGGCCGCCGGGAGGATGGAGCCGAGCAGGTCCACGGCCCGGGCGATGCTGCCTTCGGCGAGCAGCCGCTTGACCTCCTCCACCGCGCCGGCCACGTCCAGGCGCGCGGTGGGCGGGGCGGTGGGGGGCGCGATCGGCGGGGGCGGCGGGATGACCGCGGCGGTGGCCGAGGCCCGGTCGGGCCAGGGCGCGTAGGGGCGGGCGAAGGGCCGGGTGGGGTCCATCGGCCCGGCCGTCCCGCCGCGCGGGGGCAGCAGCGGGGCGAGCGCCTCGTACACCGCCTGGGCGCCGTCGGGCCGGTCCTGCGGGTCCTTGGCGAGCAGCCGGAGCACCAGCGCTTCGAGGGGTTCGGGGACCTCGGGGCGGAGCTGGCGCAGCGGCAGCGGCGGCTCGTAGAGGTGGCGGTGGAGCACCCCGAGCGCGGTGGAGCCGGTGAAGGGGACGTTCCCACTGAGGAGTTCGTGGAGCAGCGCGCCGAGCGCGTACAGGTCGGTGTACGGGCCGACCGCGCCGCCCATGGCCTGCTCGGGCGCCATATAGGCGGGGCTGCCGATGGGCGAGCCGGTGTGGGTGAGGCGGGTGGTGTCGGTGTCGATCGCGGAGGCGATGCCGAGGTCGAGCACGGTGACCGTGCCGTCCGGCTTGACCATGACGTTCCGCGGCTTGAGGTCGCGGTGGACGATCGGCACGGCGTGTACGGCGGCGAGCACCGCGCAGAGCTGGGCGGCGACCCCCACGGCCCAGCGCCAGGGGTAGGGGTCGTGCTCGGAGAGGTGGTCGGCCAGGTCGGCACCCTCCACGTACTGCATGACCAGGTAGAGGTCGCTGTCCTCGCTGCCGGCGTCGTGCACGGTGACCAGGCCGGGGTGGCTGACCTGGGCGGTGACCCGGCACTCGCGGACGAAGCGGCGGCGCATCTCGTCGGCGGCGGTGGCCGGGGCCATGGCGTCGGGGCGCAGCAGCTTGACGGCCACCCGGCGGTCCAGCCGGCTGTCGTAGGCGGTCCACACCTGGCCCATGCCGCCCTGGCCTATCAGGGTGGACAGTTCGTAGCGCCCGGCGATGAGGCGTCCGTTCACTTCTCCTCTTCCCGGCGGCTGTCGCGGCCGTCCTGCCGGTCCTGCCGCAGGAGGTCGCTGAGCTCGTCGAGTTCGGCGCGGACCTGGTGGATGCGGTGCGAGGGCGGCTGGGGGGCCGCGGGGTGCTGCCGGGGCTCCGGCGGCGGGGTGGCGGCCGGTATCTGCTGGTGTGTGGGGGGCTGGTGCGCGGGGGGCTGGTGCGCGGGGGGCTGGTGGACAGGAGCCTGGTGCGGCGGCGGGGTGTGGTGGGGGGCGGGGGTGGTAGCGGGCGCCGGGCCCGGGTAGCCGTAGCCGCCGCCGGTGCCGGCGGAGCCGTAGGGGGCGGTGCCCAGCCGGTTGAAGTGCTGGACCTCCAGGCTCAGATAGATGCCGAGTACCCCGGCGATCAGCAGGATCAGCCATACCAGGATCACCACCGCCGCCCCGTCGGTGATCTCGTTCTTCACGTTCGTCGGGGCCGTCCCGGCGTAGATGAACAGCCCGACGGTGAGCAGCAGCGTCAGCCCGAACAGGAACCAGTCCCGGGGGCGCCGGGTGACGAGGGCGAGCCGCAGCATGGCGGCCCAGCCGAGCAGTCCGCAGCTGAGGAACGTCAGTACCGAGAACAGCACGCGCAGGCCGACGAGCGCGCCGTCGGAGGGACGCCGGGGCGGTGGCGGTGCGTTGCCGGGGCCGTACATTGCTGCTCCTGGGCGGACGAGGTGCGGGCGCGGATGCGATCCGGATGTGGTTGCTCTGCGGAGGTGAGCGTATACATCGACACCGACAGGGCGGCCGGGGTTGCACCGAACCGTTGCCGAACCGATCACGATCGCGCCTCGGTGGCCCCCCGTGGGAGGCCTCAGGCCTCGATGGCGCCGTCCGTGAGCCCGTCGTACATGCCCCGCACCAGCCGTTCGCCGAGCCGCCCGGCCAGCCGCAGCGCGGCCTCGAACTCGGCCAGCGCCCGGAACCGCTCGCCGAGCCGCCGCTGTTCGGCGAGCGGCAGCCGCGGCAGCTGCAACCGGCGTACGTCGAGCCGGGTGGAGGTGGTGGTGTAGCTGCTGGCCTGCCGCTGGTTGGCGGTGCCGCGCAGGAAGCCGGCCAGGAACCAGGGGTCCAGGGCGGCCGGATCGGGGCGCAGCAGTTGCAGGTTGCGGCCGAGCGCGGCGCCCGCGGTGGCCTCGTCCACCACCCGGGCCGCCCGGCCGGCGCCGAGGACGGGGACGACGACATCCCCGGCCCGGAGCAGCACGGGCTCGTCGCCGGGTCCGGCGGGCAGGCTCCCGGAGGGCGGCTCCCCGGAGAACACATCGTGCTCGGTGAGGACCGGCGCCGACCCGGCCCCGGTGCCGCCGGAGTGCAGCTCCAGCGCCCCGGTACGGGCGAGTTCGCCGACGGTGACCCCCGGCGGACGGCCGCCCGCACCCGCCCGGTCGGTCTCCGTGGGGACCGGTGGGGGCGGGGTGAGCTCGCCGGTACGGCGCAGCACCGTGGTCAACCGGTCGCGCACACCTGTCAGTTCGGCGGCGCCACCCGCGGCGGCCGGCGGCGGCAGATGCCGGGCCGGGGCCAGGTCCACATCGTCGTCGAGGAGTTCGATGACGGGTACCGAGCGGCTGGTGCCGGGCACCGCGGGGGCGGTGCCGTGCTTGTCGAAGGGCAGCCAGGCGTCCAGCACCGCGGCCCGCACCGCCGCCCAGTCGAGCCGGTCCCGCCCGGTGCCGCCCGCCGCCTGCTGGGTGTCGGATGCGGCGTCCACGACGAGGAGTTCGGGGGTGGGCGAGGCGGTCGGCGCGGGCTTGCGCAGCACCCAGAGGTGGAGCGGTACGCCGTAGGGGGGCGCGGCCCCGGCGGGCAGCGCGATCACCGCGCGCAGCGCCCCGCGGCGCAGCAGGTCGGCGCGGACCCGGCGGCCGGAGCGGCGGGAGGCGGCGGCGGGCGGCATCAGCAGTACGGCGGTGCCACCCGGCCGCAGCCGGGCCAAGGCGTGCTGCACCCAGGCCAGCTCCGACTCGTTACGGGCCGGAAAGCCGTACTCCCAGCGCGGGTCATAGGCCAGCTCGTCATGTCCCCAGTTGCGTTCGTTGAACGGCGGGTGGCAGAGGACGGCGTCGGCGGCGAGCCCCGGGTGGGCGTCGGCCCGCAGCGCGTCCCCGCTCTGGGCGCGGACGTCGGCCCCGGAGTTCAGGGCGAGCCGCAGCGCGGTGAGCGCGGCCAGATCGCGGTCGGCGTCCTGGGCGTGCAGGGCGCGGGCGCGATCGGCGGCCCGCAGCAGGGCGCCGGTGCCGCAGGCCGGATCGAGCACCGTCTCGGCGGGGCCCGCGAGTTCCGCCATCAGGGCGGCGGTGCCGGGCGGGGTGAGCGTGTACTGCCGCGGGTTGGCGTACAGATGGCGGCCGAGCAGGAACTCGTACGCCTGGCGGGCGCTGCCCTGCGCGGCCAGCTCGGCGGCGCCCCGCAGCAGGGGGACGGACGCCCGCAGCGCGGCGGCGGACGGGGTGCCCACCGCCCTCGGCTCACCGAACCGCGCGTCCAGTACACCGTCCAGCAGTTCGGGCAGCAGGGCGGCCACCCGCTCGTCGGAGACCGCGGCCACCGCCAGCCACTCGGCGGGGCGCTCCCGGACCAGCAGCAGCCCGCACCCGGTGTGCACCAGGGCGGTGACGGCCCCGGCGGGGTGCCCGGCGACCTGCTGCCAGACCCGCTCCCGTAGCGGCACCTCGGCCAGCTTGCCCTGGGCGCGGAGCCAGCGTTCGACGTCGGCGAGGGCGAAGGAGGGGCTGGCCTCGGTGCCGCCCACCGGCGCCGGGAAGTCGGCATGGCGGCGGCGCCAGTTGCTGACCGCGGCCCTGCCCACCCCGGCCAGCCGGGCGATCCCGGCCGCGGTCACCTCGGCCGCGCTCTCCGGATTGTCCGGCATGTGATGCCTCCCCTCATCGCCCCCGCTGGCTGTGGCCGCGATCCTACCGCCGCGCACAAGACCTACTCCTTCACAGCGTGAGTAGGCACCCCATAAGGAATGAGTGTTGACTCGGTTCACAGGCTCTGCTGTAGTTGACCCGTCGCCAGCGAGGGGTGCTGTGAACAGCAAGGCGACGCTCATTCCACTGTTCACAGCTCTGTGCACGGCCTTGTTCACCTTTCTCTGCACAGGTTCTGTCCGTAGGTTCTGGGAGGGGCTCAGCCATGTCCGACTCGACGTACCAGCCGCAGCACAACGCACCGCAGCAGCCCGGGGGTTACCAGGGCGGCCCGCCGCCGCAGTACGACGGCGGGCAGCCCGGCGGCCACGGCGGCCATGGCGGTCGTGGCCGATCGGCCCGCAACGGGCTCGGCACCGCGGCGCTGGTGCTCGGCATCATCGGCGCCCTCTCCGGCCTGCTGCCGATCCTGTTCTGGCTCGCCGGGCTGCTGGGCCTGCTGGCCCTGGTCTTCGGACTGGTGGGACGCGGCCGGGCCAAGCGCGGCGAGGCCACCAACAAGGGCGTCACCACGACGGGCGCGGTCCTCGGCCTGCTCTCCCTGGGCCTCTCCATCTGGGGCGCGGTCACCGTGTTCAACGCCGTGGACGACGCGGTGAACGAGATCAACAAGGAGCTGGGCGGCAGCACCGCCACCAAGGTCCCCGGCGGCGATGACGCCAAGGACGGCGAAAGCGGAAAGGCCAAGGCCCAGACCCTGACCGGCGGAGACAGCGCCGCCTACCAGAAGGACGGAATCAAGATCACCGTCTCCAAGCCCACCCCGGCCGAGCTGAACGAGTTCGCCAGCGGCCACACCGAGGGCAACAAGGCCTACGAGGTCACGGTCGTGATCGAGAACACCGGCCAGAAGAAGTACGACAGCAACCTCGTCCTGGTCGACGCCCGGGCCGGCGCCGACGGGGTGGCCGCGGAGCAGATCTACGACGACGGCACCTACGGCACCGGCTTCACCAGCGACATCCTGCCGGGCAAGAAGGCCACCGCGAAGTACGCCTTCGACGCCCCCGCCGCCGCCAAGACCCTCCAGGTCGAGGTCAACCCGGGCTTCCTGGCCGACGCCTCGCAGTGGGAGCTGAAGCTCTGATCCCGGTGCGGCACCGCACAGACGGCGCCGCACCACCCCGGACCCGAGCCGGACGGACCGCTACGGGGGGCGGCCCGTCCGGCTTCGGCACACCCGGACACCCGGCGGCGGTTCAGCCGCCGGACACCCACTGTTCCTCCGCCGAGCACGGCCCCGTGGTGGGCAATCGAGCCCGCCCGCCCATAGGTTTCCGAGGCATGGCCCCAGACACCCCACGGTTGGCGAAGCGGCTCCTGCGACCGGCCTACCGGCTCGCCGAACCCCATCTGCGCAAGACCGCGGAACGCGCGACCCGTCCGCTGCGGACCGAGCTGGCGGCGCTGGCGAAGGAGGTCGCGGAGCTCCGGGAGCGGCAGTACGCACTCGGCCTGCTGGTCGACGGCACCGGCCGCGGCGCCCACCGGATGCCCACCCCGCAGGTGATCGACACCCTGGTCCGCCAGGTCGGCACGGTCAGCGGCAGCCCCGAGCACGCCCGCCGCGCGGTGGTCACCGCGTTCCGCACCCTGGTCGCCCAGGAGGCCCTGGGCATCGGCCGACTGGCCGGGTCCACCTCCAACATCTGCGGCAAGCTGGCCACCGTCCCGCTGCTCACCCCGCCCAACGGCAGCATCCTGGAAATCGGCACCCTCTACGGCCAGTTCGCCTCCGCGCTGCTCCGCATGATGCACCGCGCGGGCATCGAGCCCGAGCTGACCATCGTGGACCCGCTGGCCGGCTCCCAGCTCCAGCCCGGCACCGCGGGCAAGGCCGACCCGACCGGCACCCCGGTCCGCGAGGACGTGGTGCGCGCCAACCTGGCACTGGGCGGCAGCCCCGGCGCGTACACCTCCCGCATCCAGCGCGGCTTCTCCTCCGACCCCGAGGTCCGCAAGGCCGTCTCCGACCGCGCCTACGGCGTGATCATCGTGGACGGTGACCACTCGGCGGACGGCGTGGCCGCGGACCTGGAATGGGTCGAGGAGATCGCCGCCCCGGGCGCCGTGGTCGTCCTCGACGACTACGGCGACAACAAGTGGCCCGGCGTCCAGCAGGCCGCCGACGCCCATCTGGCCCGCGGCGGCTCCCGCTTCACCCTGCTGGGCCGGGTCTCCACCTCGGCGTTCCTCCGGGCGGACTGAGACCCGGGCCTTCCGGACGGCGAACAACAGCGCGCCCCGGCCCCGGCGATGACCGGGGGCGGGGCGCGCGTTGCGTGCTGGGATCAGCTCCCGGACGCGTACGCGACGAAGTCCGCCCAGGCGGTGGAAGTGAACCCGAGCTGCGGTCCCGGCACGTTCTTGGAGTCCCGGACGTGGATGGCATCAACATCCGTGGCGACCTCGACGCAATCGGGCCCGTCAGACGTGCTGTAACTGCTCTTGACCCACGTCAGCCCGGAGCGATCTCCGGCCGAGGGCTTGGCACTCATGTCTCTCCCAACAGTTTTTCGATGAAGGCCCGTGACAGCCGAGGCGTCAGCGCCTGTGCCCTGATCAGTCCGTAGCGCATCTCAAGGACCTGGACCTCCTTGGGCTCGGTGATCAACCGACTGGTGAGCTGGACTTCAACGTGCCCGACAGTCTTGCCATCGTTCAGCTTAAGCACCCGGTGCGAGCCACCTAGACCCGCGTGCTCCTCGGTCTCCGTCGGCATCACCTGGATCTCGACATGCCGCAACGCGCTCAGCTCCAGCAGGTGTTCCAGCTGCCGGCGCAGAACCGTTCTGCCTCCGGTCGGCCGCCTCAGCGTGGCCTCCTCTTGGACGAAGGTCAACAGAGGTGCGGGTTTCCGCTCGAACACCGACTGCCGCCCCAGCCGACCGGCGACCACCCGCTCCACCTGGTCCGGTGAGAGCGCCGGACGGTGCTCCGCGCACAGCGCCCGGGCGTACTCCTCGGTCTGCAGCAGTCCCTGCACGATGCCGCTCGCGTACGCGCCCATCTCCACCGCGTTGCGCTCCAGCTTCGCCAGGTCCCGGACCTTCTTCGGGTACCTGGCCTCCGCCACGTCCTGCTTCATCGCGGCGATCTTGCCGCCTGCCTTCAGTGCCGCGTCCGCCCTGTCCAAGAACTCCGGCTTGGGGATGCGCTTGCCCCCCTCGACCTTGTAGACCAGGTTGTCGCCGTACTCCAGCAACTTGGCGAACTCGATCACCTTCAGCCCGGCCCCCTCACGCCACAGCTTGATCTGGCGCCCTACCGCCACCATGACCGCGGTCGACTCGTCGTCCTCCAAGTCGATCTCCGCGTCCGGGTCGTCCGCCCCTGCCGTACCGCTCTCGTCCGTCATACGACCCCTGCCTTCACCCGTCGTCCCCAACTGCTCCTTGGATGCGCCGGTGTACACGGTGGACTGGCCTGTACAACGCCTTGACAGTAACTGTCCGTACACGCGCCGCTCTTCTCAGCGTACGCACATCGGGCCACGCTGAGTGATGTGCATCACGAAATCACTCACCCTGAATCCGTGTCCGCAGGTTGGCAGTTCACCGTCCTGCTCTCCCCGACTCCCCGAGGCGCGCGGCTCGCGCGCCTGCTGACGGTCGCCCAACTCGCCTACCAGGGGCTGCCCTCGGAGACGGCCGCGCAGGTCGTCGCCGAGTTGGCGTCCAACGCCATGGTCCACGGCCGGGTGCCCGGACGGGACTTCCGGCTGGAGCTCGCCGTCGATGACGGCGGGAAGCGGCTGCGCGTCGCCGTCAGCGACACCCGGAACGACCGCCTCCCGCCCGACCCGGGAACGCCGGTCGTGCCGCCCGAGGACTCCGAGTCGGGGCGCGGGCTACTGATCGTCGAGGCGCTCGCCGACCGCTGGGGTGTGACGGTCGGGCCGGTGCCCCGGAAGACCGTCTGGGCGGAACTGGATCTCGTACCCTGACCGGCCGCCTGACCGGCTCCGAGGCCGACGGGACCGGGTCGCGGTATTCCACGACCCGGTGGTCCACGACGCGGCGCGGCCCGACGTGAGAAAACCAAGGGAAGAAGGAAAGGACCGGGAAACCACCCACCCCACCTGCCCTCCGGTACCCGTCACCCTCCCGGGTGACTTTGTCCAATCGGGCTGGCATTCGGGTGGGTTGGCAGGCATATGCTCGCGGCGATCACCCAGACATACGTCGGCCCCCGACCGGAACTCTCACCTTCCGACCGAGGGCCTGACCACCAAGGAAGCAGAACCTTCCCCATGGCTGTCCAGCACCCTAGCGCGCCCTCGCGCGCCCCGTTCCACCATCCCCGCCGCGTCACTCCTTCCGGCGTGATTCATGTCAAAACCCGGCACACGACCCGCTTCACGGTCGTCGGCAACCACCTCGCCCAGCATCACCAGTTGTCGCTGGTCGCGATCGGGCTCGCCGTCCACATCCAGTCCCTGCCCGACGGGGCGAAGGTCGGCATCAAGGTCCTCGCCGACCGCTTCCCCGAGAGCGAGCACCGGATCGCTGCCGCCCTGCGGGAGTTGGAAGAGCACCGCTACCTCTCGCGCACCCGGGAGCGGCTGCCCAACGGCAAGGTCGTCACCCGGACCGTCTCGTACAACCACCCGGACGCGGCGGAGCCGGAGCCCGATCCCGTACCGCCCGGCGACTCGTCCCCGACACCGGCCCCCGCCCCCGTACCGCCACCATCACCGGCGGAACCAGCACCCCCGGCGGCGGAACCGGCGCCCTCCCCGCCACCACCACCGCTTCCCACCCCCCAGAGCCTCGACCCGGAGCGCCACCGTCTGGCCGCCGACCTGCTGGCCGGGCTGCGCCGCGACGATCCCCGGCTGGTCCTCGGCGAACGGGAGGTCCGGCGGCTCACCCCCGCGGTGGCGGCCTGGCTGGAGCGCGAGGTGGCCCCCGAGGCCGTACGCCTCGCCCTCACCACCGGCCTGCCACCGCTACTGACCCGGCCCGCCGGCTTCCTGGCTCACCGGCTCACCGCCCATCTCCCGCCACCGCTGCCCGCGCTGCCGCCGGGCCCGAAGGCCCCCGACCCACTGATCAACTGCACCGGCTGCGACCGGTCCTTCCGCTCCCCCGACCCGACCGCCCGCTGCCGCGACTGCCGAGAAGCGGCCACGGCCGCCCCCGAGGCGGCCTGAGCAAGCGGGCCCGGGGGTCTCACCCCGTCCGACAACCAGAAGGAGTCCGATGGTCAGCTCGCCCCATGAGGCGATGCACCGGATCTTCGAGGAGTATCCGGCGCTGTTCGCCAGCGTGGCCGAGGTACTGGGCGTGCCCTTCGGCACCCTCGTCTCGGTGACCGCCTTACCGACCGACCTCACCGAGACCCGCCCCCTGGAACGGCGACTCGACACCCTCCTGCGCTTCGAAACCGAAGAGGAAGGCGAATTCCTCCTCGCCGTCGAAGCCCAGGGCAAACGCGACCCCGCCAAGCCCGCCAGCTGGGCTTACTACCTCAGCTACCTGTTCAACAAGTACGGCCAGCACCCCGTCCTGCTCGTCGTCTGCCAGGACCGGGCAACCGCCGAATGGGCCTCACAACCGGTCCACTTCGGACCACCCCAGTGGGCCTCACTGATCCTGCGTCCCCTGGTCGCCGGCCCCCACAACATGCCGGTCATCACCCAGGAGACCGAGGCCCGCAAGGACCCCGTCCTCGCCACCCTCGCCGCGATCACCCACGCCGACAATCCGGACGTCGGTGCCATACTGAAAGCCGTCTCCAGCGCCCTGGGGACACTCCCGGAAAAGCTCTCCATCCCTCTGAGTGAACTCGTCACCCAAGGCCTGGGCAAGCGCCCCGTCCGCGAACAGTGGAGGAACCTGATGGTCGTCGACACCTCCTTCTACAAGTCCTGGATCGTGGAGGAAATCCGCGACGAAAGCCGGGAAGAAGGCCGGGAGCAGGACCGCGCGAGCAGCATCCTGGAGCTGTTGCAGGCCCGCGGCATCGAGGTGCCCAAGGAGGCTCGCGAGCGGATCACCACCTGCCACGACCTCGACGTCCTCAAGACATGGTTCCAGCGGGCCATCACCGCCGAGTCCACCGCCGAAGTCCTTGGCCAGGACGCACCCGACGAAGAGCCCTCCTCCGAGGAAGACCGGCACTGACCGCATCCCGCCCAGGCCCTGGCGTCGTCGCACGCCAGGGCCCGGGCGTGCGCCCGGTCTCCGAACACGGGAGGAACCTGATGGCTATGGACAAGTCCTTCTACACGTCATGGATCGTGGAGGAAATCCGCGAAGAGGGCCGCCAGCAGGGCTGCCAGAAGGGCCTGCTCCTCGTCCTCGAAGGACGCGGCATCGACATCCCGGAAGAGGTTCGCGAGCGAATCACCACCTGCCGCGACTTCGACCTCCTCAAGACATGGACCCAGCGAGCGGGCACCGCAGCCTCCACCGCCGACATCTTCACCGAGGAAGCAACCGACAGAGAGCCCTCCGCCGGGGAGGACCAGCTTTGACACTGATCGGGATCCCCGAGGCCCTGGCGTCGTCGTACGCCAGGGCCTTCGGCGAGCCCGGGCGGGCCTGGCTCGCCGGGGTGCCCGCGCTGGCCGGGGAGCTGCTGGAGCGCTGGGGGCTGGAGCGGGACGGGGAGCCGATGGCCGGGGAGGCCGCGCTCGTTCTGCCGGTGCTGCGGCGCGGGGACGGCGACGCGCGTGCGGTGCTCAGGTTGCAGCTGCCCAGGGAGGAGACCACGGCCGCGGTCGTCGGGCTTCGGGCGTGGGGCGGTCGGGGGGCCGTACGGCTGCTGGACCACGACCCGGAGAGCAGCGCCATGCTCCTGGAGCGGCTGGAGGGCGGCCGGACACTGGCCTCGGTGGCGGACGACGACCTCGCGATGGGAACCCTCGCCGAGCTGCTGGCGCGGCTGGTCGCGGCTCCGGCGCCCCCGGGACTGAGGCGGCTGGACGAGATCGCGTCGGAGATGGTGGAGCAGGCTCCGGCAGCCATGACCGGCCTGGCCGATCCCGAGCATCGGCAGCGGTTGCGGGGCTGGGCGGCGGCGGTGGCCGAACTGGTCGGCGAAGCGGGCGGGGGTGGGCGGTTGCTGCACTGGGACCTGCACTACGGCAACGTCCTCGCCGCGGAGCGTGAACCGTGGCTCGCCATCGACCCCGAGCCGCTCGCCGGGGACCCCGGGTTCGACCTGTGGCCCGCGCTGGACAGCCGTTGGGACGAGGTCGTGGTGACGGGCGGCGCCGCGCGGGTGGTGCGGCGCCGGTTCGACCTGCTCACGGAGGTGCTCGGCCTGGACCGGGCGCGGGCGGCCGGCTGGACCCGGGGGCGGCTGCTGCAGAACGCGTTGTGGGACATCGAGGACGGGCGGACCGCGCTCGACCCGGCCGCCGTCGCCCTGGACGGGGCACTACCGGCTGGGTGAGCTGTGGGACGGCGGGGCGGCGGAGACGGGCGCAGACTGGGGGTGCGGGGGCGGGGCCAGCCGTCTCCGCACCCCGGGTTACCCGCCCCGTATCCGTATCCGGTCGCCTCCCGGCTCGGAGGTCGTCATGAGCTATCCGATCGTCGTCACGGCCGACGGCGGCACGCATATCCAGGGTCCGACCGGGATGCCGATGACCGTGAAGCTCGGCGGGGCGCAGACCGCCGGGGCGTACTCGCTGATCGAGTACACCCATGCGCCGGGGACCGCCGGGCCGCCTCCGCATGTGCACCATCACCATGAGGAGGCGTTCCATGTGGTGAGCGGTGAGCTGAGCCTGGAGGTGGACGGGCGGACGGTGGTGCTGGGGCCGGGGGACTACGCGCTGGTGCCGCGCGGGGCGGTGCACCGGCCGTACAACGCCGGTGCGGTGCCGGTGGACTTCTTCTTCCTGACCTCCCCGGCCATGGACGGGTTCTTCGCGGAGATGGCCGATCTCAACGCGGCCACCGGTGGGGCTCCGCCGCAGGAGCTGTTGGTGGAGCTGGGCGCGCGGTGGGACGCGGAGTTCACGGACTTCGGGACGGGCCGGGGGGATGGGGCGGTGCGGATGGTCAACGAGTAGGGGTGGACGGGAGCGTTGGGGGCGTTGGGCGTAGGACCAGGCAGATGAAGCCGAAGGAGTCTCGGTAGACGCGCCACTCGTCGAGGTGGGTGGCGGCGGCGGTGAGGGCGTCGGCGCTGTCGGGGTCGTCGGGATGGTCCAGGGCCCAGGTGGAGAGGGTGCCGGTCCAGTTCCACTCGTAGTCGTCCAGCTCGTGGCGGGTGCTGAGGTGGCCGTAGAGGGGGGTCCAGCCGTCGGCGGCGACCCGGTCGACGGTGGTGTGCAGGTCGGCGTAGTCGCCGAGCATCTCGACGGCCGCGGGGGTGGGTTCGGTCTGCCAGTAGGCGTCGCCGACCAGGACGCGGCCGCCGGGGGCCAGGTGCTGGCGGGCGGTGGCGAGGGTGGGGAGCAGGCCGCCGAAGGCGTGGGTGGCGCCGACGCTGAGGACCAGGTCGAAGCCGTACGGGGCGGTGAAGGCGGCGGCGTCCTGGCGGTGCAGGGTCAGCCGGTCTCCGACTCCGGCGGCGTCGGCGGCGCGGCGGGCGGCGGCGAGGGCGGGCTCGGAGAGGTCGACGCCCTCGGCGCGTACGTCCGGGTGCGCGGCGAGGGTGCGCAGCAGCCACTCCCCTCCCCCGCAGCCGAGGTCCAGGACGCGGGCGTCGGCGCGCGGGACGGCGCGGTGCAGGAGGCGTGCCACGGAGTCGTCGCCGAGCGGGGCGGCGATCGGGTGGTCGGCGTGGGCGCGGTGGGATATCAGGTCGCGGTTCATCGGAGGGGAGCATGGCAGTCGGCGGGGCGCGCCGCACCGGGATTTCCGGGGCCGGAGGGGCATGAGCCTCCCGTTCGGGACCTCACCGGCGGTGGCACACCTGCGCGTATATACACCCCATCGGGTGGCGCATGCCCGTATGGCATATGCCAGACCGAGCCCGCCCCTACCGTCCCGGGCATGGAAGCCCTGCACCGCGACGACCCGACCGGTCCGCTCCCCTCCCCCACCCACTCCCCGCAGCACTCCGCCCGGCCGTTGTGCTCCGACGACCCGGCCCTGCTCGTGCGGACCTTTCGCACACTCGGGGTGCAGCTTCCCGTGCCGGCGGGCGTGCGGCTGCTGCGGCGGGGTGGCGGGTTCGACCTGCTGCTGCGGATGGAGCGGCCCGGCGGGGAAGGGGGCTACTTGCTCGCCCTGGACACGACCGGAGGCAACGGGCCCGACCGGCAGGGAAGTTGGGGGCACCAGCTGACCCGGCTGTACGCGGTCCACCGGCTGCCGCCGGTACTGGTGGCGCTCTGCCGGGACACCGCCACCGCGCGCCGGGCCGCCGGGCCGCTGCGGATCGGGACGCCCGAGTGGGCGGCGCTGACCGTCCGCCGCCTGGCCCTCGGGCCGCACAACGTCCCCCTCGTCCTGGACCCGGTCGCCGCCGGGCGCGATCTGCCGCTGGCGGCGTTCGCCGCGATCACCCACAGCCGGCAACCGCACGGCGGCGCGGTGCTGAGCGCGCTGGCCGCCGCGCTGAAGACCGCGGCGGACGGCCGGTACGCGGACCTGGTCCCCGTACTCACCGAGCTGGTCGCCACCGGGGTGGCCGAGGAACCGAGGGCCGCCCGCATCTGGCACGGCCTGGCCCCGAGGCCGCGCCGGCGGCCGCGAACCACCTAACCCGCCCGCCCCCCGGGCATGGCGAAGGGCCCCGTACCTCGCGGTACGGGGCCCTCCACGCAGCTCGCAGGAGCTACCAGGTCCGGTCGGGCCTTCCGCGGCCGAAGCCGCAGCGGGTCAGACCGCCGGGATCACTTGGTGATCTTGGTGACCTGGCCGGCGCCGACGGTCCGGCCACCCTCACGGATGGCGAACTTCAGGCCCTCCTCCATGGCGATCGGCTGGATCAGCTGAACCGACATGGTGGTGTTGTCGCCCGGCATGACCATCTCGGTGCCCTCGGGGAGGGTCACCACGCCGGTCACGTCCGTGGTACGGAAGTAGAACTGCGGGCGGTAGTTGTTGAAGAACGGCGTGTGGCGGCCACCCTCGTCCTTGGACAGGATGTAGGCCTGCGCCTCGAACTCGGTGTGCGGGGTGACCGAGCCCGGCTTGATGATGACCTGGCCGCGCTCGACGTCCTCGCGCTTGATGCCGCGGAGCAGCAGACCGACGTTCTCACCGGCCTGGCCCTCGTCGAGCAGCTTGCGGAACATCTCGATGCCGGTGACCGTGGTGGTGGTCTTCT
This sequence comes from Streptomyces sp. NPDC046887, assembly GCF_040644755.1. Lineage (NCBI taxonomy): Bacteria > Bacillati > Actinomycetota > Actinomycetes > Kitasatosporales > Streptomycetaceae > Streptomyces > Streptomyces sp. NPDC046887. Next base: position 69,315 of record NZ_JBEYXH010000011.1, on the reverse strand, counting down.
CGGTCTTGATGCCGATGATGTCGACGGTCTCGTTGACCTTGAGGACACCACGCTCGATACGACCGGTGACGACGGTGCCACGACCGGTGATCGTGAAGACGTCCTCGATCGGCATCAGGAACGGCTTGTCGACGTCACGCTCGGGCTGCGGGATGGACTCGTCCACGGCCTTCATGAGGCCGAGGAGCTTCTCGCCCCACTCCTTGTCGCCCTCAAGCGCCTTGAGCGCCGAGACCTGGACGACCGGAACGTCGTCGCCCGGGAACTCGTACTCGGTGAGGAGCTCACGGACCTCAAGCTCGACGAGCTCCAGGATCTCCTCGTCGTCCACCATGTCGGCCTTGTTCAGCGCGACGACGATGTACGGGACGCCGACCTGGCGGGCCAGGAGCACGTGCTCCTTGGTCTGCGGCATCGGGCCGTCGGTGGCGGCGACCACCAGGATGGCGCCGTCCATCTGCGCCGCACCGGTGATCATGTTCTTGATGTAGTCCGCGTGACCCGGGCAGTCGACGTGGGCGTAGTGACGCGCCTCGGTCTGGTACTCGACGTGCGCGATGGAGATGGTGATACCGCGCTGGCGCTCCTCGGGAGCCTTGTCGATCTGGTCGAAGGCCGAGGCCTCGTTCAGGTCCGGGTACGCGTCGTGCAGCACCTTGGTAATGGCGGCCGTGAGGGTCGTCTTACCGTGGTCGATGTGACCGATGGTGCCGATGTTGACGTGCGGCTTAGTCCGCTCGAACTTCGCCTTCGCCACTGGGGTCCTCCTGTGGAGTGGTTCTGTACGCCTTACTCATCGGCGCCAGGTGATCTTTGCTGGGGTGCCATCCGCCGGGGCCGGCCTCGGGTTCGGGACCGGGCCCCCGGCGCATGGTGTCAAGCCTAAAGCGTGTACCTGGGTGGTTACTCGCCCTTGGCCTTCGCGATGATCTCCTCGGCGACGTTCCGGGGAACCTCGGCGTAGGAGTCGAACTGCATCGAGTAGCTTGCGCGACCCGAGGTCTTGCTGCGGAGGTCGCCGACGTAGCCGAACATCTCCGAGAGCGGCACCAGGCCCTTGACGACCCGGGCGCCGGCCCGCTCCTCCATGGCCTGGATCTGGCCACGGCGGGAGTTGATGTCGCCGATGACGTCGCCCATGTAGTCCTCGGGCGTGGTGACCTCGACGGCCATCATCGGCTCAAGGAGCACGGGGGACGCCTTGCGCGCGGCCTCCTTGAAGGCCTGCGAACCGGCGATCTTGAAGGCGAGCTCCGAGGAGTCGACCTCGTGGTAGCCACCGTCGAGAAGCGTGACGCGGACGCCCGTCATCTCGTAGCCGGCCAGGATGCCGAACTGCATGGCCTCCTGCGCGCCCGCGTCCACCGAGGGGATGTACTCCTTGGGGATGCGGCCACCGGTGACCTTGTTGACGAACTCGTACGAGGCGTCGCCGCCCTCGATCGGCTCGATCGCGATCTGCACCTTGGCGAACTGACCGGTACCACCGGTCTGCTTCTTGTGGGTGTAGTCCACGCGCTCGACGGCCTTGCGGATCGTCTCGCGGTACGCGACCTGAGGCTTGCCGACGTTGGCCTCGACCTTGAACTCGCGCTTCATCCGGTCGACCAGCACCTCAAGGTGAAGCTCGCCCATACCGCCGATGACGGTCTGGCCGGTCTCCTCGTTGGTGTGCACCTGGAAGGAGGGGTCCTCCTCCGCGAGACGCTGGATGGCGACACCCAGCTTCTCCTGGTCACCCTTGGACTTGGGCTCGATCGCGACCTCGATGACCGGCGCCGGGAAGTCCATGGACTCCAGGATCACCGGCTGCTTGTCGTCGCACAGCGTCTCACCGGTGGTGGTCTGCTTCAGGCCCATCACGGCGACGATGTCGCCGGCGCCCACCGCCTCGATCTCCTCACGCTTGTTGGCGTGCATACGGTAGATCTTGCCGATGCGCTCCTTCTTGCCCTTGACGGAGTTCAGCACCGAGGTGCCGGACTCCAGGCGACCGGAGTAGATCCGGACGAAGGTGAGCTTGCCGAGGTGCGGGTCGCTCATGATCTTGAACGCCAGCGCCGACAGCGGCTCCTGGTCGGACGGCTTGCGCTTGACGACCGTCTCCGCGTCCTTCACGTCGTGGCCCTCGATGGCCTCGACGTCGAGCGGGGAGGGGAGGAAGCGCACGACCGCGTCGAGCAGGGGCTGGACGCCCTTGTTCTTGAACGCGGTGCCGCAGAACACCGGGGTGACCGTGGTGTCGTTGGACTTGCCGGAGGCGATGGTGATGCGGCGGATCGCGGTGTACAGCTGCTCCACGGTGGGCTCCTGGCCCTCCAGGTACAGCTCCATGATCTCTTCGTCGTTCTCGGCCACGGCCTCAATCAGCAGGCCGCGGTACTCCTCGGCCGCCTCGGTGTGGGTGTCCGGGATGTCGACGGTGTCGTACATCTCGCCCTTGGCGGCCTCGGCCGACCAGACCAGGGCCTTCATCGTCACGAGGTCGATGACGCCCTTGAAGTCGGCCTCGGCACCGATCGGCAGCTGCATGACCAGCGGCTGGGCACCCAGCCGGTCCTTGATCATGTCGACACAGCGGTGGAACTCGGCGCCGGTGCGGTCGAGCTTGTTGACGAAGCAGATACGCGGAACGCCGTAGCGGTCCGCCTGACGCCAGACGGTCTCGGACTGCGGCTCGACACCGGCGACGCCGTCGAACACCGTCACGGCACCGTCGAGCACGCGGAGCGAACGCTCCACCTCTACGGTGAAGTCGACGTGGCCCGGGGTGTCGATGATGTTGATGGTGTGGTCAACGTCTTCCAGCGGCCAGTGGCAGGTCGTCGCGGCGGACGTGATGGTGATGCCGCGCTCCTGCTCCTGCTCCATCCAGTCCATCGTGGCAGCGCCGTCGTGGACTTCACCGATCTTGTAGGAGACACCGGTGTAGAACAGGATCCGCTCGGTGGTGGTCGTCTTGCCCGCGTCGATGTGGGCCATGATCCCGATGTTGCGGACCTTGGCCAGGTCAAGCGAAGTGGTAGCCATAAGGCTTCAGTCTTCTCTCGGTCTCGATGTGGGGTGCGACTACCAGCGGTAGTGCGCGAAGGCCTTGTTGGACTCGGCCATCTTGTGCGTGTCCTCACGCTTCTTGACCGAGGCGCCGAGGCCGTTCGAGGCGTCCAGCAGCTCGTTCATGAGGCGCTCGGTCATGGTCTTCTCGCGACGGGCGCGGGAGTAGCCGACGAGCCAGCGCAGCGCGAGCGTGGAGGCGCGACCGGGCTTGACCTCGATCGGCACCTGGTACGTGGCGCCACCGACACGGCGGGACTTGACCTCGAGCGACGGCTTGACGTTCTCCAGCGCGCGCTTCAGCGTGATGACCGGGTCGCCGCCGGTCTTCTCGCGGAGGCCTTCCATGGCGCCGTAGACGATGCGCTCGGCGGTGGAGCGCTTGCCGTTCAGGAGGAGCTTGTTGATGAGCGAGGTCACCAGAGGAGAGCCGTAGACCGGGTCGATGATGACCGGGCGCTTCGGGGCGGGGCCCTTACGAGGCATTCTTACTTCTCCTTCTTGGCGCCGTAGCGGCTGCGGGCCTGCTTGCGGTTCTTGACACCCTGGGTGTCCAGCGAACCGCGGATGATCTTGTAGCGAACACCCGGCAGGTCCTTCACACGGCCACCACGCACGAGCACGATGGAGTGCTCCTGCAGGTTGTGTCCCTCACCCGGGATGTAGGCCGTGACCTCGATGCCGCTGGTCAGACGCACACGCGCGACCTTACGCAGGGCCGAGTTCGGCTTCTTCGGGGTGGTCGTGAACACACGCGTGCAGACGCCGCGGCGCTGGGGCGAACCCTCCAGTGCGGGCGTCTTGTTCTTCTCGACCTTGTCCTGCCGGCCCTTCCGGACCAGCTGCTGGATCGTAGGCACTACTTCTCCGGTTTCTGTGTGCCGTGTAGTAAAGCTAACCTGGAACATCGCCGACCCACGCGGTCGGGTGTGTCGGATACCGCGGACTTCCACGGTGAAGCGGAAGAGGCGCGGATCGCGGTGGCCGTGACCGGCTCGCCGTGCGGCTGAGGACACGCACACGAGCCCAGGCACACCCCAGGCACAAGGTCTGAGCGTACCTACCGTATGGACCTGGGTCAAAACAAATGACCATGCCCACCCAGTGGACGGTTCGTTCGCCCGGGGCCTCGCGCCCCTGGACGCCTCCTTCGCCCCGGGCCTCGCGCCCCTGGACGCCTCCTTCGCCCCGGGCCTCGCGCCCCCGGAAGCCTCCGGCCGGGGCCTGTACGGCGGGCGGCCCGCGGGTCCCCCGGCAGGGGCGTCCCACGGCCACCAGGGCCCGTGGAAGGCCCTGCGGCGGCCGCTGAGGCCCCGGGGTACGCCGAAGGGCGGCCACCCCCCGACCGCGGGGGTGGCCGCCCTTCGTATCGCTACTTACTGGTTGTACGGACCGTAGTCGTAGTCCTCCAGCGGAACGGCCTGGCCGGAGCCGGTGCCGAACGGCGAGTAGTCGATGTCGTCGTAGCCGACGGCCGAGTACATCGCGGCCTTGGCCTCCTCGGTCGGCTCGACCCGGATGTTGCGGTAGCGGGACAGGCCCGTACCGGCCGGGATGAGCTTACCGATGATCACGTTCTCCTTCAGGCCGATCAGGGAGTCGGACTTGGCGTTGATCGCCGCGTCCGTCAGGACCCTGGTCGTCTCCTGGAAGGAGGCCGCCGACAGCCACGACTCGGTGGCCAGCGACGCCTTGGTGATACCCATCAGCTGCGGACGGCCGGAGGCGGGGTGACCGCCCTCGGTGACCACACGGCGGTTCTCCGACTCGAACTTCGACCGCTCGACCAGCTCGCCCGGCAGCAGCTCCGCGTCGCCGGACTCGATGATCGTCACCCGGCGCAGCATCTGCCGGATGATGATCTCGATGTGCTTGTCGTGGATCGACACGCCCTGCGAGTTGTAGACCTTCTGGACCTCGCCGACCAGGTGGACCTGGACGGCCCGCTGGCCGAGGATGCGCAGCACGTCGTGCGGGTTGGTGGCACCCGCGGTGAGCTTCTGGCCCACCTGGACGTGCTCGCCCTCGGAGACCTCGACCCGGGCACGCTTCGAGATCGGGAAGGCCGTCTCGTCGCTGCCGTCGTCGGGGGTGACGACGATCTTCTTGGTCTTCTCGGTCTCCTCGATCCGGACGCGGCCGGCCGCCTCCGAGATCGGGGCGACACCCTTGGGCGTACGGGCCTCGAAGAGCTCGACCACACGCGGCAGACCCTGGGTGATGTCGTCACCGGCCACACCACCGGTGTGGAAGGTACGCATCGTCAGCTGGGTGCCGGGCTCACCGATGGACTGGGCGGCGATGATGCCGACCGCCTCGCCGATGTCCACCAGCTTGCCGGTCGCGAGCGAACGGCCGTAGCAGAAGGCACAGGTGCCCACCGCGGACTCGCAGGTCAGGACCGAGCGGGTCTTGACCTCCTCGACGCCGGCCGCGACCAGCTGGTCGATGAGCACATCGCCCAGGTCGACGTTGGCGGGCGCGATGACCCGGCCGTCGACCACGACGTCCTCGGCGAGCATCCGCGCGTACACGGACGTCTCGACGTCGTCCGCCTTGCGGAGCACACCGGCCTCGTCCCGGCCCGCGATCTTCAGCTTCAGACCGCGCTCGGTGCCGCAGTCCTCCTCGCGGATGATCACGTCCTGCGAGACGTCCACCAGACGACGGGTCAGGTAACCCGAGTCGGCGGTACGCAGGGCGGTGTCGGCCAGACCCTTACGGGCACCGTGGGTGGAGATGAAGTACTCCAGCACGGACAGGCCCTCGCGGAAGGACGCCTTGATGGGACGGGGGATCGTCTCGTTCTTGGCGTTCGACACCAGACCACGCATACCGGCGATCTGACGCATCTGCATCATGTTTCCGCGCGCGCCCGAGTCGACCATCATGAAGATCGGGTTGGTCTTCGGGAAGTTCGCGTTCATCGCCTCGGCGACCTCGTTGGTCGCCTTGGTCCAGATCTTGATGAGCTCCTGAGTGCGCTCTTCCTTGGTGATCAGACCGCGCTCGTACTGCTTCTGGACCCGCTCGTCCTGCGCCTCGTAGGAGCGGACGATCTCCTTCTTCGCCTCCGGGACGACGACGTCCGAGATGGCGACGGTGACACCGGAGCGGGTGGCCCAGTAGAAGCCGGAGGACTTCAGGTTGTCGAGCGTGGCGGCCACGATGACCTTGGGGTAGCGCTCGGCGAGGTCGTTGACGATCTCGGAGAGCTGCTTCTTGCCCACCGAGTAGTCGACGAACGGGTAGTCCTCGGGCAGCAGCTCGTTGAAGAGCGCGCGGCCCAGCGTGGTGCGCAGCCGGAAGCTGTCACCCTGCTGCCACTCGGGCTCCCCCTCCTCGGCGACCGGCGGAGTCCAGCCGCGGGGCGGGACGGTGCCGATCGGGAAGCGGATGTCGATCTTCGCCTGGAGCGAGAGCTCCCGGGCGTCGAACGCCATGATCGCCTCGGCGGTCGAGTTGAACGCCCGGCCCTCGCCCTTGACCTCGCGCTCCTCCTCGTCGGTGGTGAGGAAGAACAGGCCCAGCACCATGTCCTGGGTCGGCATGGTGACCGGACGGCCGTCGGCCGGCTTGAGGATGTTGTTCGAGGACAGCATCAGGATGCGGGCCTCGGCCTGCGCCTCCGCGGACAGCGGCAGGTGCACGGCCATCTGGTCGCCGTCGAAGTCCGCGTTGAACGCGGTGCAGACGAGCGGGTGGATCTGGATGGCCTTGCCCTCGACCAGCTGCGGCTCGAAGGCCTGGATGCCGAGGCGGTGCAGGGTGGGCGCACGGTTCAGCAGCACCGGGTGCTCGGCGATGACCTCTTCGAGGACGTCGTACACCACGGTGCGGCCGCGCTCGACCATGCGCTTGGCCGACTTGATGTTCTGCGCGTGGTTCAGGTCCACCAGGCGCTTCATCACGAACGGCTTGAAGAGCTCCAGCGCCATCGCCTTGGGCAGACCGCACTGGTGCAGCTTGAGCTGCGGGCCGACGACGATGACGGAACGGGCGGAGTAGTCGACGCGCTTGCCGAGCAGGTTCTGACGGAAGCGGCCCTGCTTGCCCTTGAGCATGTCGGACAGCGACTTCAGCGGGCGGTTGCCCGGACCGGTGACCGGGCGGCCGCGGCGGCCGTTGTCGAACAGGGCGTCGACGGCCTCCTGGAGCATGCGCTTCTCGTTGTTCACGATGATCTCGGGCGCACCGAGGTCGAGAAGCCGCTTCAGGCGGTTGTTGCGGTTGATGACGCGGCGGTACAGGTCGTTGAGGTCGGAGGTCGCGAAGCGGCCACCGTCCAGCTGCACCATCGGACGCAGGTCCGGCGGGATCACCGGGACGCAGTCCAGCACCATGCCCTTGGGGCTGTTGCTGGTCTGCAGGAAGGCGGAGACGACCTTGAGGCGCTTGAGCGCACGGGTCTTCTTCTGGCCCTTGCCGGTGCGGATGATCTCGCGGAGGCGCTCGGCCTCCTCGTCCAGGTCGAAGGACTCCAGCCGCTTCTGCAGCGCGGCGGCGCCCATCGAGCCGTCGAAGTAGGTGCCGAAGCGGTCGCGCAGCTCGCGGTAGAGCAGCTCGTCGCCCTCCAGGTCCTGGACCTTGAGGTTCTTGAAGCGGCTCCACACCTCGTCCAGGCGGTCGATCTCGCGCTGGGCGCGGTCGCGCAGCTGCTTCATCTCGCGCTCGGCGCCCTCGCGCACCTTGCGGCGCACATCGGCCTTGGCGCCCTCGGCCTCCAGCTCGGCCAGGTCGGTCTCAAGCTTCTTGGCGCGGGCTTCGAGGTCGGCGTCGCGGCGGTTCTCGATCTGCTGGCGCTCGACGGAGACATGGGCCTCCAGCGAGGGCAGGTCGCGGGTGCGGCGCTCCTCGTCCACGAACGTGATCATGTACGCGGCGAAGTAGATGACCTTCTCAAGGTCCTTCGGCGCGAGGTCCAGCAGGTAGCCCAGCCGGGACGGGACGCCCTTGAAGTACCAGATGTGGGTGACGGGGGCGGCCAGCTCGATGTGGCCCATCCGCTCACGGCGCACCTTGGCGCGGGTCACCTCGACGCCGCAGCGCTCACAGATGATGCCCTTGAAGCGGACGCGCTTGTACTTGCCGCAGTAGCACTCCCAGTCCCGGGTCGGACCGAAGATCTTCTCGCAGAAGAGCCCGTCCTTTTCCGGCTTGAGGGTGCGGTAGTTGATGGTCTCCGGCTTCTTGACCTCGCCGTGGGACCACTGACGGATGTCGTCAGCGGTGGCGAGGCCGATACGCAGCTCGTCGAAGAAGTTGACGTCGAGCACTATGCGTCAATCCCTCTCAGGGTCGTGCCCCTCGTGATCAGCGAGTGAAGATCAGCGAACGTAATGGGGCGCTCAATCATGGTCTGTACGGTCCCGGGGACGGCCGGGGCTCCTGGCTTGCGGGAGCCCCGGCCGGGCCCGTCAGACCTCTTCGACGCTGCTCGGCTCGCGCCGCGACAGGTCGATGCCGAGCTCCTCCGCCGCGCGGAAGACGTCCTCGTCGGTGTCGCGCATCTCGATGGACATGCCGTCCGAGGACAGCACCTCCACGTTGAGGCACAGGGACTGCATCTCCTTGATGAGCACCTTGAAGGACTCGGGGATGCCGGGCTCAGGGATGTTCTCGCCCTTGACGATGGCCTCGTAGACCTTCACCCGGCCGGTGACGTCGTCGGACTTGATGGTCAGCAGCTCCTGGAGGGCGTACGCGGCGCCGTAAGCCTCCAGCGCCCACACCTCCATCTCACCGAACCGCTGGCCACCGAACTGGGCCTTACCACCCAGCGGCTGCTGGGTGATCATCGAGTACGGGCCGGTCGACCGGGCGTGCAGCTTGTCGTCGACCAGGTGGTGCAGCTTGAGGATGTACATGTACCCGACCGAGATCGGGTCCGGGAACGGCTCGCCGGAGCGGCCGTCGAACATCCGGGCCTTGCCGGTGGGCTCCACCATCCGCTCACCGTCCCGGTTGGGGATGGTGTGCTGGAGCAGGCCGGCCAGCTCGTCCTCGCGGGCGCCGTCGAACACCGGGGTGGCGACGTTGGTGCCCGGGGCGACCGAGTCGGCGCCGATGGCCTGGAGGCGCTGCGCCCAGTCGTCGGCGAGGCCGGAGACGTCCCAGCCGCGGCTGGCGAGCCAGCCGAGGTGGATCTCCAGGACCTGTCCCGGGTTCATCCGGGACGGGACGCCGAGCGGGTTGAGGATGATGTCGACCGGAGTGCCGTCTTCCAGGAACGGCATGTCCTCGATCGGCAGGATCTTGGAGATGACGCCCTTGTTGCCGTGGCGGCCGGCGAGCTTGTCACCATCGGTGATCTTGCGCTTCTGGGCCACGTAGACGCGGACGAGCTGGTTGACGCCCGGGGGCAGCTCGTCGCCCTCCTCGCGGTCGAAGACGCGCACGCCGATGACCTTGCCGGTCTCGCCGTGCGGCACCTTCAGCGAGGTGTCGCGGACCTCCCGCGCCTTCTCACCGAAGATCGCGCGGAGCAGGCGCTCCTCCGGGGTCAGCTCGGTCTCGCCCTTCGGGGTGACCTTGCCGACCAGGATGTCGCCGGCGACGACCTCGGCACCGATGCGGATGATGCCGCGCTCGTCGAGGTCGGCGAGGACCTCCTCGGAGACGTTCGGGATGTCCCGGGTGATCTCCTCGGGGCCCAGCTTGGTGTCACGGGCGTCGACCTCGTGCTCCTCGATGTGGATCGAGGAGAGGACGTCGTCCTGCACGAGGCGCTGCGACAGGATGATCGCGTCCTCGTAGTTGTGGCCCTCCCACGGCATGAAGGCGACCAGCAGGTTCTTGCCGAGCGCCATCTCGCCGTTCTCGGTGGCGGGGCCGTCGGCCACCACCTGGCCCTCGATGACCCGGTCGCCCTCGGAGACGACGACCTTCTGGTTGACCGAGGTGCCCTGGTTGGAGCGGGAGAACTTAGCGATGCGGTACGTGGTGTACGTGCCGTCGTCGTTGGCGACGGTGACGTAGTCGGCCGAGACCTCCTGGATGACACCGTCCTTCTCCGCCTTGATGACGTCACCGGCGTCGGTGGCGCAGCGGTACTCCATGCCGGTGCCGACCAGCGGGGCCTCCGCCTTGATCAGCGGAACGGCCTGGCGCATCATGTTCGCGCCCATCAGGGCGCGGTTGGCGTCGTCGTGCTCCAGGAACGGGATCATGGCGGTCGCGACCGACACCATCTGGCGCGGCGAGACGTCCATGTAGTCCACGTCGTCGGGCGCGACGTAGTCGACCTCGCCGCCACGGCGGCGGACCAGGACGCGGGCCTCCTCGAAGCGGAGGTCGTCATTGAGCGGCGCGTTGGCCTGCGCGATGACGAAGCGGTCCTCCTCGTCGGCGGTCAGGTAGTCCACCTCGTCGGTGACCTGGCCGTCGGTGACCTTGCGGTACGGGGTCTCCACGAAGCCGAAGGCGTTGACCCGGCCGTAGGAGGCGAGCGAACCGATCAGACCGATGTTCGGGCCTTCGGGGGTCTCGATCGGGCACATGCGTCCGTAGTGGGACGGGTGCACGTCACGGACCTCGAAGCCGGCCCGCTCACGGGACAGACCGCCGGGGCCCAGCGCCGAGAGGCGGCGCTTGTGGGTCAGACCCGAGAGCGGGTTGTTCTGGTCCATGAACTGCGACAGCTGGCTGGTGCCGAAGAACTCCTTGATGGAGGCGACGACCGGCCGGATGTTGATCAGGGTCTGCGGCGTGATCGCCTCGACGTCCTGGGTGGTCATGCGCTCGCGCACGACCCGCTCCATACGGGCGAGACCCGTACGGACCTGGTTCTGGATCAGCTCGCCGACGTTGCGCAGGCGGCGGTTGCCGAAGTGGTCGATGTCGTCGGTCTCGACGACGATCTCGCTGCCGTTCTCACCGGTCGTCTCGGTCTCGCCGGCGTGCAGCTTGACCAGGTACTTGATGGTGGCGATGACGTCGTCGGTGGTGAGCACGCCGGCGTTCAGCGGCTCGTCCGCGCCGAGCTTCTTGTTGACCTTGTAGCGGCCGACCTTCGCCAGGTCGTAGCGCTTGGGGTTGAAGTAGAGGTTCTCCAGCAGCGTCTGCGCGGCCTCACGGGTCGGCGGCTCGCCCGGGCGCAGCTTGCGGTAGATGTCGAGCAGCGCGTCGTCCTGGCCCTGGGTGTGGTCCTTCTCCAGGGTGGCGCGCATGGACTCGTACTCGCCGAACTCCTGGAGGATCTGCTCGGTGGTCCAGCCGAGCGCCTTGAGGAGGACGGTGACGGACTGCTTGCGCTTGCGGTCGATGCGCACACCGACCATGTCGCGCTTGTCGATCTCCATCTCCAGCCAGGCACCCCGGGACGGGATGATCTTGGCGGAGAAGATGTCCTTGTCGGACGTCTTGTCGATGGAGGAGTCGAAGTAGACACCGGGCGAGCGGACCAGCTGGGACACCACGACACGCTCGGTGCCGTTGATGACGAAGGTGCCCTTGTTGGTCATGAGCGGGAAGTCGCCCATGAAGACCGTCTGGGACTTGATCTCGCCGGTCTCGTTGTTGGTGAACTCGGCCGTGACGAAGAGCGGCGCGGCGAACGTGAAGTCGCGCTCCTTGCACTCGTCGATGGAGTTCTTCGGGGGCTCGAAGCGGTGGTCGCGGAAGGTCAGCGACATCGAGCCGGAGAAGTCCTCGATCGGGGAGATCTCCTCGAAGATCTCCTCCAGACCGGACTTGGTGGGAACGTCCTGTCCGGACTCCAGAGCGGCCTCGACACGAGCCTTCCACGCCGCGTTGCCGAGCAGCCAGTCAAAGCTCTCGGTCTGCAGAGCGAGCAGGTTCGGAACCTCGAGGGGCTCCTTGATCTTTGCAAAGGAGATGCGCAGCGGGGCGGTGCTGGCGCCGTTGTTCGTATTCGCGGTCGAGGCGTTGCGCGAGGCGGCCAAGAGGGGGTCCTTCCGAGGGCTCGGACTCACTACGCGCGTACCGGCCCCTCGGCGGACATATCGGCCGACACTCCACGACCCTGGGAAAAGCCCAGGTCAGGAAGGTGAGCCAATGATGGTCTTACGAGGGTATGCCCCTGGTGACGGGCAGGGAGCAGCTAACAGGCAGCGCAAAGGGACAGTGTAGCCACATGGCTCACTGATGTCCAGGGCGAGTAAATCGCATCCCTCGTTGTTCTCAACTCCACGGCCCTCGCGCCGTCGGCGCACATCGATACTGCCCGCTGCGCCGTCGATCCATGCCTCGGATGCGGATCGTTGTGACGGCGCGTCCTGAGAATTGCGCGCCGCGTGCGGTTCGTCAAGGCCCTCGGCCCCGCGCGGCGCACGGCGAAGATCACCATACCCCTCGTGCGGCACGGTGCAAGGCAGCCGCCCCACCCGTCCCGGGCACGCCGAAGGGCGACCACCCGGATGGGTGATCGCCCTTGGGGACGCCCGCTGACGGGCGCCGTACGGAGCGCTCAGGCCCCGCTCATCGAGTCATCGGACCCGAAGGAGAGTCACTTGACCTCGACGCCCGCGCCAGCGGCCTTGAGGGACTCGGCAGCCTTCTCGGCGGCCTCCTTGGTGACCTTCTCCAGGACCGGCTTCGGGGTGCCGTCCACGAGGTCCTTGGCCTCCTTCAGACCCAGCGAGGTCAGCTCGCGCACGACCTTGATGACCTGGATCTTCTTGTCGCCGGCGCCGGTGAGGATGACGTCGAACTCGTCCTGCTCCTCGGCGGCCTCGGCGGCCGGGGCACCGGGGACACCGGCGGCGACCGCGACCGGGGCGGCGGCGGTGACGTCGAACTTCTCCTCGAAGGCCTTCACGAACTCGGAGAGCTCGATGAGGGTCATCTCCTCGAACTGAGCGAGCAGGTCGTCCTGAGAGAGCTTCGCCATGATGGCGGTCCTTCCACTAATTCGGCAGGTGCCGGATGTACTGGGTGAGGCGGGCGTACGTCGGCCCGCTGCGACCCCTGCCGCCTCAGGCGGCGGGGATCAGAAAGCGAGCCGAGTTACTCGGCACCGCCCTGCTCGTCCTGCTTGGCACGAAGCGCTTCCACGGTGCGGACGAGCTTCGAGGGGAGCGCCTGGAAGAGCGCGGCAGTCTGGGACTGCTTGCCCTTCATGGCACCCGCCAGCTTGGAGAGCAGAACCTCGCGGGACTCAAGGTCCGCGAGCTTCTTGATCTCATCGGCGGACAGCGCCTTACCGTCAAGGACACCGCCCTTGATGATCAGGTTGGGGTTGTCCTTGGCGAAGTCACGGAGACCCTTCGCCGACTCCACCGGGTCACCGGTGACGAAGGCGACCGCCGTCGGGCCAGCGAAGAGCTGGTCGTCGAGCGAGTCGATCCCGGCCTCACGGGCCGCAATCTTGGTCAGCGTGTTCTTCACCACGGCGTACTGGGCGTTCTCACCGAGCGAACGGCGCAGCGTCTTGAGCTGCGCCACGGTGAGACCGCGGTACTCGGTCAGCACGGCGGCGTTCGAGCTGCGGAACTTGTCCGTCAGCTCGGCAACCGCGTCAGCCTTGTCGGGCCTCGCCATGAGCCTCGGCCTCCTTCCGGGTGATTCAGGACCGCGCTCGCTGAAAGGGAAGGAGACTTGCGCAAAACGAAACGCCCCGGCGCAGGCGCACGGGGCGTGACTCGACCAGAACGGAAATCCTGGGAGTTCATCCACGGTCACCTGCGCAGGCCGTCCGCGATCAGCGGAATCCTTCGGCTGTCGCGGCTACGGGAGCGCACGTCAGCGACCAGCGGTCTTTGGCTTCCGGGGAAGCGTACGGGAGCGGTACGCCGCCATGCAAATCGGGCCATCCGGGTGAGCCGCCGGCGGCGCGGGGCCGGCGCGGGGCCGGCAGTGCGGGGCCGAGGCGAGGGCCGGCGGTGCGGGCCCGTACGGGACGGGGCGCCCGCACGGGCCCGTGAAGGGCTACGGGAGGCTCGTACGGCCCTGGTGACGCCCGCGGGCCGCCCCAGCCCCGTACACGAGGGCCCCCACCCCGTACACGAGGGCCCGGCCACGTACACAAGCGTCCCCGGCCCCGTACACGAGCGGCCCCCGCCCCGTACCTGAGCAAGCACCCCGCCTCCGTACGCGAACGGCCCCCGCCCCCTCCGACGCAGCGGAGGGGACAGGGGCCGGATGCACGCGGTGCCCGCGGCGGCCGTCAGGTTCAGACGGCGGCCGGGTCCTCCTCGACGAGGAGGTTGCGGGTGCGGTTCGGGTCCAGCGGGATGCCGGGGCCCATGGTGGTGGTCAGGGTCGCCTTCTTGATGTAGCGGCCCTTCGCGGCGGACGGCTTGAGGCGGTTGATCTCCTCAAGGGCGGCCGCGTAGTTCTCCACCAGCTTGGTCTCGTCGAAGGAGACCTTGCCGATGATGAAGTGGAGGTTGGAGTGCTTGTCCACGCGGAACTCGATCTTGCCGCCCTTGATCTCGGTGACGGCCTTGGCGACGTCCATGGTGACGGTGCCGGTCTTCGGGTTCGGCATGAGACCACGCGGGCCGAGGACGCGGCCGAGGCGGCCGACCTTGCCCATGAGGTCCGGGGTGGCGACGACCGCGTCGAACTCGTTCAGGCGCTGGCCCTTGGAGATCTCGTCGATCAGTTCGTCCGAGCCGACGATGTCGGCGCCGGCGGCCTCCGCGGCCGCAGCACGGTCACCGGTCGCGAAGACCAGGACCCGGGCGGTCTTGCCGGTGCCGTGCGGGAGGTTCACGGTGCCACGGACCATCTGGTCCGCCTTGCGCGGGTCGACACCCAGGCGGAAGGCGACCTCGACGGTGCCGTCGAACTTGGTGGCGGCGGTGTCCTTGGCGATACGGACGGCCTCCAGAGGCGCGTACGTACGCGTCTTGTCGACCTGGGCGTCCGCGCTGCGGAGAGCCTTGCTGCGCTTCACTTCTTCTCCTGCGTTGTTCAGGGGTGGAGTCGTGGTACGGGCCGGCGCTGGCCCTGCCACTGGGGTACGGGGCTGATGCTCAGCCTCCGACCGGGGAACGTCAGCCCTCGACGGTGATGCCCATGGAACGGGCGGTGCCGGCGATGATCTTCTCGGCGGCGTCGAGGTCGTTGGCGTTCAGGTCGGGGAGCTTCGTGGTGGCGATCTCGCGGACCTGGTCGCGCGTCAGCTTGGCGACCTTGGTCTTGTGCGGCTCGCCGGAGCCCTTGTCCACACCCGCGGCCTTGAGGATCAGCTTGGCGGCCGGCGGAGTCTTGGTGATGAAGGTGAAGGAACGGTCCTCGTAGACCGTGATCTCCACCGGCACGACCATGCCACGCTGCGACTCGGTCGCGGCGTTGTAGGCCTTGCAGAACTCCATGATGTTGACGCCGTGCTGACCCAGCGCGGGGCCGACCGGCGGGGCCGGGTTGGCCGCGCCGGCCTGGATCTGGAGCTTGATAAGCCCCGTGACCTTCTTCTTCTTGGGAGGCATAGCTCTCTCCGGGTCCTAGTGAGAGTTTTCCAGCCACCGTCCGGTCATCCGGATGGAGGCATACCGCACAACGATAACGGGTATGGCTGTACGGCCAAAAACCGACAGGTCAGGCACGGCCCGGAGGCCGACCTGACCTGTCGGAAGACTGCTCAGATCCGTCAGTTCTTCTGGATCTGGTCGAAGCTCAGCTCGACCGGGGTCTCGCGACCGAAGATCTCCACCAGGCCCTTGACCTTCTTCGAGTCGGCGTTGATCTCGTTGATGGTGGCCTGGAGGGTGGCGAAGGGGCCGTCGGTGACGGTGACCGAGTCGCCGACCTCGAAGTCCAGCACCTGCACCTCGACCTTGCGGGCGGGCGCGGGCTTGCCCTCGGCCTCGGCGGCCTCGCGGGCGGCCTTCTCCTCGGCCTCCGGGGCGAGCATCTTGACGATCTCGTCCAGGGTCAGCGGGTACGGGTCGTAGGCGTTGCCCACGAAGCCGGTGACGCCCGGGGTGTTGCGGACGACGCCCCAGGACTCGTTGGTGAGGTCCATGCGGACGAGGACGTAACCGGGCAGCTTGTTCTGCCGGACGTTCTTCCGCTCGCCGTTCTTGATCTGGACGATCTCTTCCTCGGGGACCTCGGCCTGGTAGATGAAGTCCTCGACGTTGAGCGAGACGGCGCGCTGCTCCAGGTTGGCCTTCACGCGCTTCTCGTAGCCCGCGTAGGTGTGGATCACGTACCACTCGCCGGGCAGCCCGCGCAGCTCGTCGCGGAGCGCGGCGACCGGGTCGACCGGCGCCTCGGGCGCGGCGTCGGGCTCCGCATCCGCCTCCTCCTCGGCCAGCGCGGCGTCCTCGGCATCGGCGGCGCCCTCGGCGTCCACCGCGACCTCGACGTCCTGCGCGACCGCGACCGGCTGCGCCTCCAGGGCCTCGTCCTCGACCAGGGCCTCGCCCTCGGCCGCGACCAGGGACTCTTCCTCGACCAAGGCCTCTTCCTCGGCCGCGACCAGGGACTCTTCCTCGGTCGGCGCCTCGTCCTCGACGTGCAGCGCCTCTTCCTCGGCGGCCTCGCCGGCGGCGGCGTCCGCAGCTTCCGCCTGGTCCTCGTCGGCCGCCTTGACGATGTCGAGCTCGTCCTGGGCGGACTCGTTCAGGTTCGGGTCAGACACGGTGGCTGCTTCTTCCTGGATACAGATGGGGTGGAACATGCGAAAAGGGGCGCCCGACGGGGCGCCCTCCGCGGGAATCAGCCGAAGACGTACTTGACTGCTTCCTGGAAGCCGAGGTCGATCACGGTCACCAGACCGATCATGACGACGACGAAGATGATCACAACGGTGGTGTAGGTCGACAGCTGGCTGCGGGTGGGCCAGACGACCTTGCGCAGCTCGGCGATGATCTGCCGGTAGAAGAGCGCGAGACGGCCCAGCGGGCCTTTCTTGCCGCGCTTGCCGCCCTTGCGGTTCTTCTTGGGGGCCTCGTCCTCGGCATCAGGCATGTCGATGGAGCCTACGGCGTCCGTCATGTCTCTCACCTGATTCCGGGTCGGCCGTGCCGCGCCCGGGTTGAGCCGCACGGCGGTGCAATGACATACATACCTGCGCACACATCCTGGCGGTGTGTGGAGCAGGGCCGGAGGGACTTGAACCCCCAACCGCCGGTTTTGGAGACCGGTGCTCTACCAATTGAGCTACGACCCTCTGTCGTTCTCCACCAACGTACCGCATCGGGAGCGGTGGTCGGTGCGAGCCAACGAGCAGTGAGTGTACGTGGTCAGCGGCCTCCCGTCGAACAGAAAGCGGCGGCGCCCCCGCCCCGGCCGGCCCCGCCGCACGGCCGTACACATCCCGCCCGTACCGCGAAACCCGTGTACGGGGGTCCCGCGGGGTCTGGGACGATGGGCCGCATGAGCGCTGCTACTCCTCCCTCCGAGCGCCGGGTCTCCGCCCGAGTCGGCGCGATCTCCGAGTCCGCGACCCTCGCCGTGGACGCCAAGGCCAAGGCCCTGAAGGCCGCCGGGCGTCCGGTGATCGGCTTCGGCGCCGGCGAGCCCGACTTCCCGACGCCGGACTACATCGTCGAGGCCGCGATCGAGGCCTGCCGCAACCCGAAGTACCACCGCTACACCCCGGCCGGCGGCCTGCCCGAGCTGAAGAAGGCCATCGCCGAGAAGACGCTGCGGGACTCCGGCTACCAGGTCGACCCGGCCGAGGTGCTGGTGACCAACGGCGGCAAGCAGGCGATCTACGAGGCGTTCGCCGCGATCCTGGACCCGGGTGACGAGGTCATCGTGCCCGCCCCGTACTGGACGACCTACCCGGAGTCCATCCGGCTGGCCGGCGGTGTCCCGGTGGAGGTGGTGGCCGACGAGACCACCGGCTACCGGGTGTCCGTGGAGCAGCTGGAGGCGGCCCGCACCGAGAACACCAAGGTCGTGCTCTTCGTCTCCCCGTCCAACCCCACCGGCGCGGTCTACAGCCGCGAGGACGCCGAGGCGATCGGCCGCTGGGCCGTCGAGCACGGCCTGTGGGTGCTGACCGACGAGATCTACGAGCACCTGGTGTACGGGGACGCGGAGTTCACCTCGCTGCCCGCGCTCCTGCCCGAGCTGCGCGACAAGTGCGTCGTGGTCAACGGCGTGGCGAAGACCTATGCGATGACCGGTTGGCGGGTGGGCTGGATCATCGGCCCGAAGGACGTGGTGAAGGCGGCGACCAACCTCCAGTCGCACGCCACCTCCAACGTCTCCAACGTGGCTCAGGTGGCCGCGCTGGCCGCGGTCTCCGGCAGCCTGGACGCGGTCGCCGAGATGCGGACCGCCTTCGACCGCCGCCGCCAGACCATCGTGCGGATGCTCAACGAGATCGACGGCGTGCTCTGCCCGACGCCCGAGGGCGCCTTCTACGCGTACCCCTCGGTGAAGGCCCTGCTGGGCAAGGAGATCCGCGGCAAGCGCCCGCAGACCACGGTGGAGCTGGCCGAGCTGATCCTCACCGAGGTCGAGGTGGCGGTCGTCCCGGGTGAGGCGTTCGGCACCCCGGGTTATCTGCGGCTGTCCTACGCGCTGGGCGACGAGGACCTGGTCGAGGGCATCTCGCGGGTGCAGAAGCTGCTGGCCGAGGCGCGCGACTGACCTTCGTACGCGGCGGATGAGCGGGCCCGGGGAGCACTTCCCCGGGCCCGCTCTCGCGTTCTGGCAAGCACCCGATCAGGGCCCGGGTGGGGAAAGGGGCTGCCCTCGGCGCGCCGCCTTTGGCAGGATCTTGGGATGGAGCACCCTCACCCCCCGCGCGATCTGCGTCTGCTGCCGAAGGCCCATCTGCATCTGCACTTCACCGGCTCGATGCGCCCCGGCACCCTGCTGGAGCTGGCCGACAAATACGGCATCCATCTGCCCGACGCGCTGAGGGGAGGCGAGCCGCCGAAGCTGCGGGCGACCGACGAGCGGGGCTGGTTCCGCTTCCAGCGGCTGTACGACGCGGCGCGCTCCTGCCTGCGTGAGCCGGAGGACATCGTGCGCCTGGTGCGCGAGGCGGCCGAGGAGGACGTCCGGGACGGCTCGGGGTGGCTGGAGATCCAGGTCGACCCCACCTCGTACGCCCCGCGACTCGGCGGGCTGATCCCGGCGCTGGAGATCATCCTGGACGCGGTGGACTCCGCCTCCCGGGAGACCGGGCTCGGGATGCGGGTGATCGTCGCGGCGAACCGGATGAAGCACCCGCTGGACGCCCGCACCCTGGCCCGGCTCGCGGTGCGGTTCGCGGACCGTGGGGTGATCGGCTTCGGGCTCTCCAACGACGAGCGGCGCGGGATGGCCCGGGACTTCGACCGGGCGTTCGCCATCGCCCGGGAGGGCGGGCTGCTGGCCGCCCCGCACGGCGGAGAGCTGACCGGCCCGGCCTCGGTACGGGACTGCCTGGACGACCTGGGCGCGGCGCGGATCGGGCACGGTGTACGGGCGGCGGAGGACCCGCGGCTGCTGCGCCGGCTGGCCGAGCGGGGCGTGACCTGCGAGGTGTGCCCGGCGTCCAATGTGGCGCTGGGGGTGTACGAGAAGCCGGAGCAGGTGCCGCTGCGGACGCTGTACGAGGCGGGGGTGCCGATGGCGCTCGGGGCGGACGACCCGCTGCTCTTCGGCTCCCGGTTGGCCGCCCAGTACGAGATCGCCCGGGCCCACCACGGCTTCACCGACGAGGAGCTGGCCGAGCTGGCCCGCCAGTCGGTACGCGGCTCGGCGGCGCCGGAGGAGGTCAAGGCCAAGCTGCTGGCCGGCGTGGACGACTGGCTGGGGTCCTAGCCCTCCGGGTCCTCCGCATCCGGGCCGATGCCGGCCAGCAGGGTGCGGGTCAGGGAGGCGGCGAAGTCGTCCAGCTCCTGCGGGGGACGGCCCTCGGGGGTCGCCTCGTAGGCGAACGCCCGGTGCACACAGGCGCCGAGGAGCAGTGCGGCGGCGGCCGAGGGGTCGGCGTCGGGGCGCAGCCGGCCGGCCTCCCGCTCGGCGGTGAGGTAGCGGGTCAGCGCCTCGACGGGCTGGTGGGGGCCGGCGTCCAGCTCCCGCAGGGCGGCGTCGTGCCGCTCCTTGAGCCGGGTCTCGGCGTAGAGCGAGGCGCCGAGGCGCCGAGGCGCCGATCGGGAAGCTCTCCGCGTAAGAAGAGGGCGGCGTGCCGGGCGATGTCGGTGAGGTTCTCCCCGACGGTGCGCCCGCCGGGGTCGGCGGTGAGCCGTTCCAGCAGCGGGCCGAGCCGGGGCAGCCGCTCCCGCAGCACGGCGACGAACAGTTCCTCAAGGGTGAGTGAGCACTCACCCACCCATCCATCTCCGGGCAGTAAGGCGGGATCCGATGCGACTCACGGTGTTCGGGGCGACCGGCGGAATCGGCCGTGAGCTCGTCGGCCAGGCGCTGGCGGCCGGCCATCAGGTGACGGCGGTGGTGCGTGACCCGTCCCGGCTGACCGTCACCGGGGAGCACCTGGAGGTGTTCACGACGCCCCGGGTGGACGACCCGGACGCGCTGCGGCCCGCGGTGGCCGGCCGGGACGCGGTGCTCTCCGCGCTCGGCCCGCGGACCCGCGCCCAGGTGGGGGTGGCCGCGTCCCTGACCGCGGCGGTGCTGCGGGCCATGGAGGCGGAGGGCGTCTCGCGGTTCCCGGCGGTGAGCGCGGCGCCGCTGGGCCCCGTACCGGAGCGGGAGACCCTGGTGCTGCGTCTCCTCACCCCGATCGTCTCCCGGGTGCTGCGGGCGCACTACGACGATCTGCGGGCGATGGAGGAGCAGCTGCGGCGCAGCTCCACGGAGTGGACGGCGGTGCGGCCGCCCCGGCTGCTCGACCGCGCGGGGACCGGCCGCTACCGCACGGCGGTGGGCGCCTCACTGCGGGGCGGGGCCGCCATCGCCCGGGCGGATGCGGCGCACGCGATGCTGGCGATGGTCGCGGACCCCGAGACGGTACGGCAGCCGGTGGCCGTGGCCTACTGAGCCTCAGAGGCTGACGCCGACCGCCACCGGTTCGTTGACCAGGGTCACCCCGAAGGCGTCCCGGACGCCCTCGACCACCTCGCGGGCGAGCGCGAGCAGGTCCTCGGTGGTGGCCTCGCCCCGGTTGGTGAGCGCGAGGGTGTGCTTGGTGGAGATCCGGGCCGGGCCGGAGCCGTACCCCTTGGTGAAGCCGGCCTTGTCGATCAGCCAGGCGGCCGAGGTCTTGGTCAGCCCCTCGCCGGCGGGGTAGGCGGGCGGGGCGGTGTCCTCGCCGAGCCGCTCGCGGGCCCGGTCGAGGAAGGCGCCGTACGCCTCGTCGGTGAGGATCGGGTTGGTGAAGAAGGACCCGGCGGACCAGGTGTCGTGGTCCTCGGCGTCCAGCACCATGCCCTTGCCGGCGCGCAGCGCGAGCACCGTCCTGCGGGCGTCGGCGGCGGGCACCCGGTCGCCCACGCCCACCCCGAGGGCGCGGGCCGTCTCGGCGTACCGGAGCGGGGCGCTCATCCCGCCGGCGTCCTCCAGCTCGAAGCGGACGCGCAGCACCACATAGCGGCTGGGGTCGGCCTTGAAGCGGCTGTGCCGGTAGGAGAACGCGCACTCGGCGTTCGGGACGACCACGGTCTCCCGGGTGCGCCGGTCGTAGGCGACGACCTCGGTGATGGTGGCGGAGACCTCCTGGCCGTACGCCCCGACGTTCTGGATCGGGGTGGCGCCGGCCGAGCCGGGGATACCGGCCAGGCACTCGATCCCGGCGAGTCCCGCCTCGACGGTACGGGCGACGGCCTCCGACCAGTTCTCGCCGGCGGCCAGCTCCAGCCGGGTGCCGTCCAGTGTGAAGCCGCTGGTGGCGATGCGCAGGGCGGTGCCCTCGAAGCCCTTGTCGCCGATGACCAGGTTGGATCCGCCGCCGATGATCAGCAACGGGGTGCCGCTCTGGTCCGCCTCGCGGACGGCGGCGATCACCTCGTCGTCGGTGGTCGCCGTCGCGAGCCGGGTGGCGGGCCCGCCGAGCCGGAAGGTCGTCAGGGGCGCGAGGGGGGCGTCGTGGAGTACGTGCACGGGTGCAAGGTTACGTGGGACGCGGGCGAGGCCAGCCGTCCGGCGGCCCGCACCGCCGGCAGCGCACACGGCCTCCGCCGGACGTGCGTACGGCCTCCGCCGACGTGCGGAGGGCCTGGAGCGCGGCCCGCACCGCGCGGAGCGCGTACGGCACCGCTGGACGTACGGACAGGCCTGAGCGCGGCCCGCACCGCCGGACGTGCGTACGGCCTCCGCCGGACGTACCGACGGCCTCGGAAACGCAGCCCACACCGCCGGGAGCACGTATGGCCACCGCCAGCGCGCCGACGGCCTCGGAAGCGCGGCCCGCACCTCCGGAGCGCGGCCCGCACCGCCCGGGCGCGTACGGCCTCCGCCCGGGTGGAGGCCCGGGCGGTGGCCGTGTGGCGGCTCACGCCAGGCGGACCACCGCGCGGGCCATGCCCAGCACCTTCTGCCCGGCGCTGAGCGCGGTCAGGTCCACCCGGACCCTGTTCTCCTCCAGCTTGGCGGCGACCTTGGCGCTGACCTCGATCAGCGCGCCGGTGTCGTCGTTGGGCACCACGACCGGCCTGGTGAACCGTACGCCGTACTCGACCACCGCGCCCGGGTCGCCGACCCAGTCGGTGACCACCCGGGCGGCCTCGGCCATGGTGAACATGCCGTGCGCGATGACGTCCGGCAGCCCGACCTCCACGGCGAACTTCTCGTTCCAGTGGATCGGGTTGAAGTCGCCGGAGGCGCCCGCGTACCGCACCAGCGTGGCGCGGGTCACCGGGAAGCTCTGCGCCGGCAGCTCGGTGCCGACCTCGACCTCGTCGTACGCGATCTTCGCGGTCATCGGCTCAGGCCTCCTCGTCGGCGGCGCGGGCCACCAGCTTGATCCAGGCCGTCACCACGTGCTCCCCGGCCTCGTCGTGCACCTCACCCCGGATGTCCAGGATGTCGTTGCCCGCCATCGACTTGATCTTCTCGATGGTGGAGGTGACGGCGAGCCGGTCCCCGGCCCGTACCGGGCGGGTGTACGCGAACCGCTGGTCGCCGTGGACGACCCGGTTGTAGTCCAGCCCGAGCTGCGGGTCCCCGATCACCTGCTCGGCGGCGCGGAAGGTGATGGCGAACACGAAGGTCGGCGGGGCGATCACCTCCGGGTGGCCGAGCGCCTTCGCGGCCTCCGCGTCGAGGTAGACGGGATTCGCGTCGCCGATCGCCTCGGCGAATTCGCGGATCTTCTCCCGCCCCACCTCGTAGGGGGCGGTGGGCGGATAGCTCCGCCCCACGAAGGACTGGTCGAGCGCCATGGACGCGTTACCTCCTGAAGCGATCGTGCAGCGATCAATGTCACCGGGAAACGACACGAGGCCGCCCCCGGATGGGGAGCGGCCTCGTGTACGAGCCTGATTCAGCGAGTCTCGCGGTGCGCGGTGTGCGAGTTGCAGCGAGGGCAGTGCTTCTTCATCTCAAGACGGTCCGGGTTGTTGCGCCGGTTCTTCTTGGTGATGTAGTTCCGCTCCTTGCACTCCACGCAGGCCAGCGTGATCTTCGGGCGGACGTCGGTGGCAGCCACGTGAGTGCTCCTTGACGGACGGATGGACGGATGAACGCAAGAAAGAGTAGCCGATCGAAGGACCGACCCTGCAATCGGCTACACTTAGTAAGTAGCGGTGACCGGACTTGAACCGGTGACACAGCGATTATGAGCCGCTTGCTCTACCGACTGAGCTACACCGCTTCGATGCTGGCTCCCCTCACCCGAGGGCGAGGGTCACCGACATCAGAGCCCCAATACGGAATCGAACCGTAGACCTTCTCCTTACCATGGAGACGCTCTACCGACTGAGCTATTGGGGCGAGCGATGAAGACATTACACGGTCGTCCGCCGTTCGCCCAAATCCGTTTCACCGCGCCCACACCGCCCCGGCCCAGCGCCCCACCCGGCCCCTGACCGTCACCTCGCCGGGCCCGTGATCCCCATCCCGTCTGGTCCCTGACCGTCACCCCACCCGGCCATCGACCACCGCCCCCGCCGGGCTCTCGACGGCCGCCCTGCCGGCTCCCCGATCGCCATCGATCACCGGCGGTCGCCGACGATCGTCGGCGGCCCCGGCGTGCGTACAACGTCACGCGGTGTGAGACACCCCGCCCGCCACCGCGCCGGTACGACTAACGCGCCCCTCATGCGCCCCTCCACGCCCCTCCGCCCCGGGCGCCCTAGGCTCATCTCACCCTGTGTGATCATTCACCTACCCAGCGCACCGCCTCCTCTTGTCCCCCCTCCCCTCCCCGCGCCCCCATGCCGCCCGTCCGCGCCCCCTGCCGCCCTCCCTTCCGGGCGCCGGCGCACCCGAGCCACGCCAGGAGCCCGATGTCCTTCGACAGCCAGCAGCCGCGACCGTCCGAGAGCGCCACCACCGATGCCACGGCGCTGCTGCTGAGCGGCGCCCGACTGGCGGACGGCCGGACCGTGGACGTCAGGCTGGCCGGGGGCCGCATCGAGGCGGTCGGCACGGCGGGCAGCCTCCCCGCGCACGGGGCCAGGGTCGACCTCGGGGGGTATCTGCTGCTGCCCGCCCCGGCGGAGCCGCACGCCCATGCCGACACCGCGCTGACCGCCGACGCGCCCGGCCCCGTCCCGTACACCCCGGAGGAGGTCGAGCGCCGGGCCACCGAGGCGGCCCTGCTCCAGCTGGGACACGGTGCGACGGCGCTGCGGGCGCAGGTGCGGATCGGCGATGTACAGGGACTGGGGGCGCTGGAGGCGGTGCTCCAGGCCCGCCGGTCGCTGCACGGGCTGGCCGAGCTGGCGACGGTCGCGGTGCCCCGGCTGCTGACCGGGGTGGCGGGCGCGGACGGGCTGGCGATGCTGCGGGACGCGGTGCGGATGGGCGCCTCGGTGGTCGGTGGGCGGCCCGATCTGGATCCCGATCCGGCGGGGTACGTGGAGGCGGTGCTGGAGGTGGCGGCCGAGCACGGCCGCCCGGTCGATCTGCACCTGGACGGGGACGACCCGGCCCGGCTGGCGCGACTGGCGGCGATGGCCGGCGGGCTGCGCCCCGGAGTGGTCATCGGCCCGTGCGGGGCGCTGGGCCGGCTGCCGGCGGAGGTGGCCGGGCGTGCCGCCGACCAGCTCGCGGCCACCGGGGTGACGGTGGTCTGCCTGCCGCAGGGCGGTTGCGCGGGCACCGACACCCGGGAGGTGGCACCGGTGCGGCTGCTGCGGTCGGCGGGGGTGCGGGTGGCGGCCGGTGGCGGCGCACTGCGCGACCTGGCCAACCCGGTGGGGCGCGGAGACCCCCTGGAGGCCGCGTTCCTGCTGGCCTCGCAGGCGGGACTGCGGCCGGAGGAGGCGTACGCGGCGGTCAGCGGCGAGGCCAGGCAGGCGATGGGGCTGCCGGGCGTACGGGTGGAGGCGGGCTTCCCCGCGGAGCTGCTGGCGGTGCGGGGTGAGCGGCTGTCAGGGGCGCTGTCCCTGGCGTACAGCCGCATCGTGGTGCACCGGGGCCGGGTGGTGGCCCGGACCAGCGCGGTACGGGAGTACTGCGACTCCGCCGGCGCCCTGGACCTCCCCCGCCAGGGCCGCCCCGAGCCCCGCCCGTAGAGCTCCGTACCGCCGAGAAGGTGTCCCGGTCGTCGGGGGATCCCGCGCGCTCACTGCGCGTTTCGGGCGGTCGAGTCGTACGGTCGGGAGCATGCGCATTGTCATCGCTGGAGGACACGGTCAGATCGCCCTGCGGCTGGAGCGGCTGCTCTCGGCAGGCGGGCACCAGGTGGCGGGGCTGATCCGCGACCCGGATCAGGCGGACGACCTGCGGGAGGCGGGCGCGGAGCCCGTGGAGCTGGATCTGGAGTCGGCGGCGATCGAGGCGGTCGAGTCCGTCCTGGCCGGTGCCGATGTGGCGGTCTTCGCGGCGGGCGCGGGCCCGGACAGCGGGGTCGAGCGCAAGCAGACCGTCGACCGGGAGGCGGCGGTGCTCTTCGCCGACGCGGCGGTACGGGCGGGGGTGCCGCGATACGTCCTGGTCTCCTCGATGGGGGCCGACCCCGACCACCAGGGCGACGAGGTCTTCGACATCTATCTGCGGGCCAAGGGCGAGGCGGACGCTCATGTGCGGTCCCTGGCGGGGCTGGGCTGGACGATCCTGAAGCCCGGCATGCTGACCAACGACGCGGGCACCGGCCTGGTCCGGCTGGAGGCGTCGACCGGTCGCGGCCCGGTACCGCGCGACGATGTGGCCGCCGTCCTCGCCGAACTGGTCGAGACCCCGGCGGCCGTGGGCCTCACCCTGGAACTGGTCGGCGGTTCGGTGCCAGTGACGGTCGCCGTCAAGGACATCGCGGGGAACTGATGGCACGTGGGAACGGTGATCTGACGGCCGGTGAGACCCCGGGCGCCGACGGCTCCGTGACGTCCGGTCCGGAGGTACGGTCCCGCCCCGAGCAGCCGTATGTCTTCCTGCGCCGCACCGTGCGCATGGACGGCTTCGCCGCGATCGCGGACCGGCTGCCCGAACTTGCCGCCTGGCTCGCGGCCCGGGACGTCCAGGCGGACGGGGCGCCCTTCTTCCGCTACAACTCCCTCCACCTGGACGGCGAGTCGGAGGTGGAGGCGGGCATCCCGGTCGCCGCCCTCCCGGAGCCGGAGGGCGACGTCGGCGTCGCCCTCCTCCCCGCCGGCCGCTACGCCGTCGTCACCCACACCGGCCCCCCGGACCTGCTCCCCGACACGGAAGCCGCCCTGCGCGACTGGGCGAGGGCCGAGGGCCTCGACTGGGACATGCGCGAGGTGGACGGCGTCGAGCACTGGGGCTGCCGCCTGGAGGTCCTCCGCACCGACCCCCGCGCCCACCCCGACCCCGCCCACTGGCAGACCGACCTCGCCTTCCGCCTCGCCGACACGGGCCTTGCCGACAGGGGCCCTGCCGGCATGGGCCTCACCGATACAGGCTGAAGCGGCGGGCGTCCGGCCCCCGCCCCCTTTACTTCCGGAACAACGAGAAACGGCCCCTGATCGCGTTTCCGCAGTCAGGGGCCGTCTCGTCGCGTGGCGGCGCCAGGATTCGAACCTGGGTAGGCTAAGCCGACGGATTTACAGTCCGCTCCCATTGGCCACTCGGGCACACCGCCATGGGACGTCGCCGTGGATAGGACCGCTTTGGGGCGGTTCTCCGTGGCAACGACGTAAACGATACCTGATGCCAGGGGGTGCTCCGCCACCCGGTTGATCAGCGCTTCCGGTGGGTCCGGGTGGCTAGGCTTTGCGGTGCGGCCGGGGTCCGGTCGCCACTCCCGGCAGACCGTACGCGCAGGTGCGCCCGTACGTGTCCGCACATCCGTACGCACCCGAACCAAGGAGCCACAGGACATGGCCGACTCCAGTTTCGACATCGTCTCGAAGGTCGAGCGGCAGGAGGTCGACAACGCCCTCAACCAGGCGGCGAAGGAGATCTCGCAGCGCTACGACTTCAAGAACGTCGGGGCCTCCATCGCCTGGTCCGGCGAGAAGATCCTGATGCAGGCGAACTCCGAGGAGCGGGTCAACGCGATCCTCGACGTCTTCCAGTCCAAGCTGATCAAGCGCGGCATCTCGCTGAAGGCGCTGGACGCCGGCGAGCCGCAGCTGTCCGGCAAGGAGTACAAGATCTTCGCGTCCATCGAGGAGGGCATCTCCCAGGACAACGCCAAGAAGGTGGCGAAGATCATCCGTGACGAGGGGCCGAAGGGCGTCAAGGCCCAGGTGCAGGGCGACGAGCTGCGGGTCAGCTCCAAGAGCCGGGACGACCTCCAGGCCGTGATCGCGCTGCTGAAGGGCCAGGACTTCGACTTCGCCCTGCAGTTCGTGAACTACCGGTAGGACGGGATGCTCAACCACCGGCAGGAGTCATGGACTGCCGGTGGGAGTGGTGGCGGACGGCCGCTGATCGCGCCGAGGTGGCGCGGTCGGCGGCCGTCGGCGTCGGGGGCCCGGCCAGCTGGGCGTCGCTGTGGCGCATCACTGTCCGAAACCCGCCAGCCCCGGCCCGGGCGCACCGCCAGACTGGATGGTGAAGACGGGGACGGGGACGGGGATGAGGACGAGGACGAGGACGGAAGAAGGGAACGGATCATGACGGTGTACGCGTATACCGAGAGCCCGGTCGGCGACATGCTGCTCGTCGGCAGCGAGGGTGCCGGGCCGCCCGGGCGGACCGCGCTGGTCTCGCTGTCCCTGCCGGGTCAGAAGGGCGGCGCCGTGGTCCAGGAGGGGTGGCGGCACGCGCCGAGGGCCTTCGACGGCATCACGGAGCAGCTGCGGGCCTACTTCGACTCCACGCTGACCCGGTTCGACGTGGAGTACGCGGACGCCGGGACGGACTTCCAGCGGCGGGTGTGGCGGGCGCTGGAGGACATCCCGTACGGCACCACGGTCAGCTACGGCGAGATCGCGGCGCTGGTCGGGTCGAGCGGCGCGGGGGTGCGTGCGGTCGGGACCGCGATCGGCCGCAACCCGCTGCTGGTCGTCCGCCCGTGCCACCGGGTGATCGGCGCGGACGGGGCACTGCGCGGCTACGCGGCCGGGCTGGACCGCAAGCGGCTGCTGCTCGGGCTGGAGGGGACGGGGGCCGGAAGCGGGGCGGGCGGGGCGGTGGTGTCCGGGACGGCCGAGGTGGGCGCGCTGACGTCGTGACGGATGACGCGCTGTTCCCGGTGGAGCGGAGGCGGCAGGAGGTCGCCCCCGGTGCCGTACATCTGCCCGGGTGGTTGCCGGCCGAGCGGCGGCGGGAGCTGGTCGAGGCGTGCCGGAGCTGGGCACGGGGGCCGGTGCCGATGCGCCATACCGTGCTGCCGAACGGCGGTGTGATGTCGGTGCAGACGGTCTGCCTGGGCTGGCACTGGCAGCCGTACCGCTACTCCCGTACGGCCGACGACGTGAACGGGGCGCCGGTCGCGGCCTTCCCGGAGTGGCTGGCCGAGTGGGGCCGGGCGGCGGTGGCCGACGCGTACGGCGACGACGGCGGCTACGCCCCGGACACGGCCCTGGTGAACTTCTACGGCGGCGCCGCCCGGATGGGCATGCACCAGGACAAGGAGGAGCGGTCGAGCGCTCCGGTGGTGTCCCTGAGCATCGGGGACACCTGTGTCTTCCGGTTCGGGAACACCGAGACCCGGGGCCGCCCGTACACGGACGTCGAGCTGCGGTCGGGTGACCTGTTCGTCTTCGGCGGCCCCTCGCGCTTCGCCTACCACGGGGTGCCCAAGGTGCTGACCGGGACCGGCGATCCGGCCGCGGGACTGGACTCCGGCCGATTGAACATCACCCTGCGCGAGACGGGGTTGGGCGGCGGGCGCAGCCGCGCATAGCGCGGGGCGGGCGGGGCGAGCGAGGTGCCTCAGCGCTCGCGCGAGTGGCCGAAGAGTATGCGGTAGGCGATCAGCAGCACGAGGGAGCCGCCTATCGCGGCCAGCCAGGTGGCGCCGTCGTAGAACTCGTTGGTGATCGGGCGGTCGAGGAAGCGCGCCGAGATCCAGCCGCCGACGAAGGCGCCCGCGACCCCGATGAGGGTGGTGCCGATCAGCCCTCCCGGGTCCCGCCCGGGAAGCAGGACCTTGGCGACGACTCCGGCCAGCAGGCCCAGAACGATCCAGCTCACGATGGACATACGGAGGGAACCTGCCTTTCGTGGAACGGTGCGACGGCGGACAACGGTGCCGTGCACAGGGGAGGACGCCCGGTCGGTGGGTGGAGGTTCCGGAAGCCGCGGGGGTGGGGGGTGGGCCGGGGTCAGACGCCGACGAGCAGGGAGGGTTCCCGTACGGAGAACGGGGGCTCCGTACGTGCGGACAGCGGGGACACCGTACGTATGCACGGCTGGGCGGCGGGCTTGGCGAGCGCCGCGTAGGCGGACTCGGCCGTTCCGTGGATGCCGTACTCGTCCGCGTACCAGCCCGTGCCGTCGAGCAGGGGCTCCAGCTGCTCGGCGAGGGTGACGGCGTCCACGCCCCAGGGGTCGTCGGCGGGCGCCGCGGCGAGGGCGCTTCTCGACGGCGTCGGGTACTTGCCGGACTCCCCGTACCTCACGTACTCGGTCATGGCTTCATGCTGCACCATGCCACTGACAACGGGTGGCGGGACGGTTACCAGCCGGAGACCAGGGGGCGGTCCGTGGGGACGATCTCCTTGCCCAGCGGGAACAGCGAGACCGGGATGAGCTTGAAGTTGGCGATGCCCAGCGGGATGCCGATGATCGAGACGCACAGGGCGATGCCGGTGAGGATGTGGCCCAGCGCGAGCCACCAGCCGGCGAGGATCAGCCACAGCACATTGACGAGGAAGGATCCGGCCCCCGCGTCCCGGCGGTCCACCACGGTCTGGCCGAAGGGCCACAGCGCGTAGACGCCGATGCGGAAGGCGGCCACACCGAACGGGATGCCGATGATGGTGATGCACAGCAGCAGTCCGGCGGCGAGATAGCCGAGGAACATCCAGAAGCCGCACAGGACGAGCCAGATGACGTTCAGGATTGTCTTCATCGTCGGGGACCTGCCATCCGTTCGAGTCGGGCGATGCGCTCCGCCATGGGCGGGTGGGTCGAGAACATCTTCGATAGGCCCTGCCCGGGCCGGAACGGGTTCGCGATCATCATATGACTGGCCGTCTCCAGGCGGGGCTCGGGCGGCAGCGGCAGCTGCTTGGTCCCGGCCTCCAGCTTGCGCAGGGCACTGGCCAGCGCCAGCGGGTCCCCGGTGAGCTGGGCGCCCGAGGCGTCCGCCTCGTACTCCCGGGAACGGCTGATGGCCAGCTGGATGACGGACGCGGCGAGCGGCCCCAGCAGCATGATCAGCAGCATCCCGAGCAGCCCGGGGCCCTCGTCGTCGTCCGAGCGGCCGATCGGGATCAGCCAGGCGAAGTTCACCAGGAACATGATCACGGAGGCGAGCGCTCCGGCGACGGACGAGATCAGGATGTCCCGATTGTAGACGTGGCTCAGCTCATGGCCGATGACCCCGCGCAGCTCACGCTCGTCCAGGAGCTGGAGGATGCCCTCGGTGCAGCAGACCGCGGCGTTGCGCGGGTTGCGGCCGGTGGCGAAGGCGTTGGGCGCCTGGGTGGGCGAGATGTACAGCCGGGGCATCGGCTGCCGGGCCTGGGTGGAGAGCTCGCGGACCATCCGGTAAAGCTGCGGCGCCTGGAACTCGCTGACCGGGCGGGCCCGCATGGCGCGCAGGGCCAGCTTGTCGCTGTTCCAGTACGCGTAGGCGTTGGTGCCGAGCGCGACCAGGAGCGCCACGACCAGACCCGTACGCCCGAAGAAACTGCCGATCAGGATGATGAGTGCGGACAGTCCTCCGAGGAGTACAGCGGTCTTCAGCCCGTTGTGCCGGCGGTGCACGGTACGCCCTCCAAGTGGTGCGGCAGGGGAACCCTTTCCGTGGTGCTGGTCCACGTCCTCAGTGGACCCTTCCCTGTGGGTCAACGCCAGGCGGGAAGCACGGGTTCCCAGGTCCGCGGGGCGGCGGGCTCTGCCGTACGGGTAAGGGGCGGTCTCCTCCGGGGCAACGGGGCCCTTACCGCTGGACGGGCAGACCGGCCTTGCGGGCGTTGTCCAGGGCCTCGGGCAGCGGCTCGATCTCGCTGGTGCAGTGGCCGCAGCGGCTGGCGACGGCCGGGATCTCGGTGTAGCAGCGGGGGCAGTCGCGGACGGCGGCCTTGATGTCGAAGGGGGCGTCCCGCTTGAACCGGTTCTGGATCTTCATCATGGGCACGACGACGCAGAAGTAGAGCACGGCGGCGGTGATCACGAAGGCGAGCGCGGCACTGATGAAGAGGCCGTAGGGGAAGTGCGCGCCTTGCGCGGTGAAGGTCTTCTTGCTGAAGTCGCCGACGGTTCCGGTCGCGATGCCGATCAGCGGGGTGATGAAGGCGTTGCTGAACGCCGTGACGACCGCCGTGAAGGCGGCGCCCACCGCGAGGCCGATCGCCATGGTGATGATGTTGCCGCGGAGGATGAAGTCCTTGAAACCGTTGAGCACGGCCTGCTCCTTGTGATGCGTGATGCGTGATGCGTGATGCGTGATGCGGGTGGTGCCCGGCGGCGGGGGTCCGTCCGGTGGGGCCGGGAAGACTCTAGAAGCTCGGACCGGCCGCGGGCACAACCGGTCGGGTCAGAAGAGGGTCCGGGCGGCGAAGCCCAGGACGAGCTGGGGATAGCCGGAGAGGGCCACGGCCGCCACGGTGGTGAGGGCGAGGGCCGCCGCCAGTGGGAGCGGCACGGGCTCCCTGACCTGGGTGGTGGCGGTCGCCGTTCCTGTGGGCACCGCGACCGGTGCGGTTTCCGGAACCGGTGCTTCCGTACGGGCCGGGGAGCGGAAGAGGACGGCCGTCCAGCGGAGGTAGTAGAAGAGGCCGAGCACTACGTTGACGGCCATGATCGCGGCGAGCCAGCCCAGCCCCGCGTCCACGGCCGCGGAGAACACGGTCACCTTGGCGAACAGGCCGATGATGCCGGGCGGCAGTCCGGCCAGGCAGAGCAGGAAGAAGGCCAGGGCGAGGGCGGCGGCGGGGCGGGTGGCGTAGAGGCCGCGGAAGTCCGCGATCCGCTTGGCCGGGTGGGTACGGGCCACCAGGGCGACCACCGCGAAGGCGCCCAGGTTGACCACCGCGTACATCAGGGCGTACGCGATCGTCGCGCCGACCGCGGCGGCGCCGGTGTACGCGGCGGCGGCCACCGGCACCAGCAGATAGCCCGCCTGGGCCACCGAGGACCAGGCGAGCAGCCGTACGGCGCTCAGCGCGCGGGCGGCGGACTGGCGCAGGGCGGCGGCGTTGCCCGCGGTCATGGTCAGCGCGGCGAGCACGGCCAGCGCGGGGCCCCAGACGTCGGCGTACGCGGGGAAGGCGATGACCGCGACCAGGATCAGCCCGGTGAAGCCGACCGCCTTTCCGACCACCGACAGATAGGCGGCGACCGGCAGCGGGGCGCCGGCGTAGGTGTCCGGCACCCAGAAGTGGAACGGCACGGCGGCCGTCTTGAAGGCGAAGCCCACCAGGGTGAGGGCGACGCCCGCGGTGGCCAGGGTGTCGAGCTGCCCCGGCACCCGCGGCAGGGCCTCAGCGATACCGGTCAGATGGAGGGTGCCGGTCGCGGCGTAGACGAAGCTCACGCCGAGCAGGGTGACGGCGGTCGCGGTGACCGAGGAGAGGAAGAACTTCAGCGCGGCCTCGCCGGACAGCCGGTCGCCGCGCCGGAGGCCGACCAGCGCGAAGGCCGGGAGGGAGGCCACCTCCAGGGCGACGACCAGGGTGGCGAGGTCGCGGGAGGCGGGCAGCAGCGCGGCGCCGGCGGTGGAGGAGAGCAGCAGAAACCAGAACTCGCCGGCCGGGAGGCCGGCGCTCCCGTCCCGCTGCCGCTCGGTCTCGGTGAGCGAGAGCAGCGCGGTCAGCAGGGCACCGCCGAGCACCAGGAACTGCACCGCGAGGGTGAAGTGGTCGGCGGTGTAGCCGCAGGTGGCGGGGTCGGTGGTGAGGCAGAAGGTGGACCGGTCGCCTGCCCGCAGCGGCAGCAGCGCGAGCAGCGCGGCGACCAGCCCGGCGATGGCGGTCCAGCCAAGCAGCCGGCGGCGTGCCGGGGGGACGAAGAGGTCGGCGACCAGCGCGACCAGCGCCACCACGGCGGTGATCACCGGGGGTGCGATGGCCGCCCAGTCGACGGACTGGACGAGCTCGGCGGAGGCGCTCGCGGCGGCGGTCGTGGCGGCGGTCACTGGTTGCCTCCTGCGAGGAGCTGCTGCACGGCCGGGTCGGTGAGGCCGAGGAGGAGCGCGGGCCAGAGGCCGGCGACGACGGTCAGGACGGCGAGCGGCGCCCAGGCGGCGGCCTCGTACGGCCGGATGTCGGCGAGGGTGGTTCCTTCGGTACGGGGCGGGGTGCCGGCGCCCCCGTGGGCCTCTGCGGTACGGGTCCCCGTCTCGGCGATGGCGGTGGGGCCCCGGCCCATGCAGAGGCGGCGCACCACCACCAGCAGATACGCGGCGGTGAGCAGGGTGCCGAAGGCGCCGATCGCGGTGAAGGTGAGGAAGGCGGGGCGGCTGAGGCCCTCGGCGGGGCGGAAGGCGCCGAAGAGGGCGAGCATCTCGCCCCAGAAGCCGGCCAGCCCGGGCAGGCCGAGCGAGGCGACGGCCGCGAAGGCGAACAGGCCGCCGAGACGCGGGGCGCGCCCGTAGAGGGCGGCGCCGGTCGCCCCGGCGAGGGTGTCCAGGTCGGCCGTGCCGTACCGCTCCTTGACCGCTCCGACCAGGAAGAACAGCAGTCCGGTGATGAGCCCGTGGGCGATGTTGGCGAACAGCGCGCCGTTGATCCCGGTGGGGGTCATGGACGCGATGCCGAGCAGCACGAAGCCCATATGGCCCACCGAGGAGTAGGCGATGAGCCGCTTCAGGTCGCCCTTGGCGCCGGTCCGGGCGAGGGCGAGGCACGCCAGTGAGCCGTAGATGATGCCGATGACGGCGAGCGCGGCGAGGTACGGGGCGAAGACCCGCATTCCGTCGGGTGCGACGGGCACGACGATCCGGACGAAGCCGTAGGTGCCCATCTTCAGCAGGACCCCGGCGAGCAGTACCGAGCCGACGGTCGGGGCGGCGGTGTGGGCGTCCGGCAGCCAGCTGTGCAGCGGCCACATCGGGGCCTTCACGGCGAGCCCGATCCCGATCGCCAGTACGGCGATGACCTGCACGGTCACGGTGAGTGAGCGGCCGTTGTCAGTGGCGAGTGCCACCATGTCGAATGTGCCCGCCCTCAGGCCTACGAGGAGCAGGCCGAGCAGCATGACGACCGAGCCGAGCAGGGTGTAGAGGATGAAGCGCCAGGCGGCGGCCTGACGCCGGGCACCGCCCCAGCGGGCGATGAGGAAGTACATCGGGATGAGCACCATCTCGAAGGCCAGGAAGAACAGCAGCAGATCGAGGACGGCGAAGCTGGCCAGGGTCCCGGCTTCCAGGACGAGGAGGAGCGCGATGAACGCCTTCGGGGAGGGGCCGGTGGGCGGGGAGAAGTAGCTGTAGAGCGCGCAGAGGAAGGTCAGCAGCGCGGTGAGCACCAGAAGGGGGAGGGAGATGCCGTCGATGCCGAGGTGGATGCGCACGTCCAGCGCGGGGATCCAGCTGATGTCGGTGGTCGCCTGCATCCTGGACGGCTGGTCGTGGTCGAAGCCGAGCGCGAGGACGACGGCGGCGATGAGCACTGCCGCGGTGACCGTGACACCGTGGCGCAGCACCGCCTGGTCGGGCGACGTGCCCTTCAGCCCCGGCGGGGCCGGGAGCAGGGCGGCGGCGGCGCCGAGGAGCGGGCCGACGACGAGGAACGCGAGAAGGAACTGCATCACGGACGGGCTGATATCGATCACGGCGCGGCTCACGATCCGGCGTTGACGTGGGCAAGGACGACGGCGGCGACCGCCAGGACCGTGGAGCCGGCCAGCAGCACGCTGAGGTAGGTCTGCACATTGCCGGTCTGGGCGCGGCGGACGGTCCAGCCGAGCAGCCGTGAGCCGGCGCCCGCACCGCGGACATAGCTCTCCACCACCTCGCGGTCGAGGAAGGCGACCAGGGAGGCGGCGGCCCGGACGGGCCTGACGAAGAGGGCCGAGTAGACGGCGTCCAGATGGAAGCCGGCGGCGGCCGGGCGGTGCAGCGGGCCGAGGAGCAGGCGCCCGGGGTCGGCCGGGTCGGAGGCGGCGGCGATGTCCCCGTAGGCGGGGGTGTGGCTGGCGATGGCCTCCGCCTCGGAGACGGCGGGCTCGGCCTCCGGGTGGGCGGCGACGGCGCCGAGCGGGGTGCGGGCGGCCAGCGCGGTGGTGTGCCGCCAGGTGGCATAGGTGACCAGCGCTCCGACGAGCGCGACGCCGGTGGAGAGTACGGCGGTGGTGAGCGTCGGGGTGAGGCGGTGGCCGTCGAACCAGTCGGGCAGGAAGGGGGCGGCCAGGCCGAAGGCGAGCGAGGGGAGGGCGAGCACCCACAGCACGGCGGTCATGGCGAGCGGCTGGCGGGCCGGGGTCTTCTCCGCTCGGCCGGGATGGGCAGCCTGGTGGGGGTCCGGTGCCTCGGCACCGTCGCCGCGGAAGGCCAGCAGCCAGAGCCGGGTCGCATAGGCGGCGGTGAGCAGGGCGGTGAGCAGACCGGAGACCAGGACGATCCAGCCGGCGCCGACCGGGATCTGCCCACCCGCCGCGGAGGGCTCGCCGAGGGCGGTGTGCTCGGCGGCCACCAGGACGGCCTCCTTGGAGAAGAAGCCGGCGAAGGGAGGGAGCGCGGCGAGCGCCAGCAGGGCGATCGTCATCGTCCAGTAGGCGTCGGGGATACGGCGGCTCAGGCCGCGCATCCGGGACATGGCGGCCAGCGAGTTGGTGCCGGCGGCGTGGATCACCACACCCGCGCCGAGGAACAGCAGCGCCTTGAAGGCGCCGTGCGCGAGGAGGTGGAAGAGGGCGGCGCCGCGGTCCCCGACGGCCAGGGCGCCGGTCATATAGCCGAGCTGGCCGATGGTCGAGTAGGCGAGCACCCGCTTGATGTCGTCCTGGGCGAGTGCCGCGATACCGGAGCCGACCATGGTGATCGCGGCGAGCACGGCCAGTACGAGGAGGGCGGCCGCGGAGGCGGCGAAGACGGGAAGGAGCCGGGCCACGACATAGACGCCGGCCGCGACCATGGTGGCGGCGTGGATCAGCGCGGACACCGGGGTGGGGCCGGCCATGGCGTCGGGCAGCCAGGTGTGCAGCGGGAACTGCGCCGACTTGCCCGCGACCCCGGCGAGCAGCAGCAGCGCCACCACGGTGGGGTGGTCGAGCCGGCCCTGGGCGACCGCGTCCAGCACCCCGGTGATCCGGAAGGTCCCGGCGTCGGCGGCGAGGGCGAAGAGCCCGATGAGGAAGGGGACGTCGCCCAGCTTGGTGACCAGGAAGGCCTTGAGCGAGGCGGCCCGGGCCTCGGGGGTCTCCCAGTAGTGGCCGACCAGGAAGTACGAGCAGATGCCCATGACCTCCCAGCCGACCAGCAGCACCATCAGGTCGCCGGAGTAGACGACGAGCAGCATCGCGGAGGTGAACAGGGAGACCAGCGCGGCGTACGAGGGGTAGCGCGGGTCGTCGCGCAGATAGGCCGTCGAGTAGATCTGCACACAGCAGGCGACCAGGGCGACCAACACGGCGGTGAGCACCGCGAAGCCGTCGAGGTGCAGGGCGAGATCGATCGGTACGGAGCCGGTGGGCGTGAGCCGGGTGGCGGCGTCGATCGCCGGTCCCCCGCCCTGCCGGACGGCCACCAGCACGGTCAGGCCGAGCGTGGCGAGCGTCGGTACGACGGCCAGCGGGCGGACGAACCCGGGCGCGGTGCGGCCGAGCAGCAGTCCGCCGGCGGCGGCGAGGAACGGGAGGAGGGGGACGAGGACGGCGAGGGTCGTGGTGGTCACGCGGTGGCCTCGGCCTTCTCGCCGGCCGCCCGGCCGGGGTCGGTGCGGTCGGAGTCGGGGTCGTCGGCATCGGGGTCGTCACCACCGGAGCCGCCGTCGTCGGCGCCCGGGTCGGTGGGGCCGAGGGCGGCGGACAGGCGGGGGCGCGGCTCGGCGGTGTCCCGGAGGCGGTCGACGTCGGAGGTGTCGCGGTTGCGGTGGACCATCAGCACGATGGCCAGGCCGATGCCGATCTCGGCGGCGGCGATGGCGATGGTGAAGAGGGTCAGCGCCTGTCCCGCGTGCAGGGTGTCGCGGAGCCAGACGTCGAAGGCGACCAGGTTGAGGTTGACCGCGTTGAGCATCAGCTCGACGGACATCAGGACCAGGATCGCGTTCCGCCGGGCGAGTACCCCGTAGAGCCCGGTGCAGAACAGCAGGACGGCGAGGACCGCCGGGTAGGCGAGGTGCATCAGCGGTCCTTCCCGGGGGCGGTGTGGTGGGGGCCCTGTCTCTGGGGGCCCTCTCCCCGGGGTTCCTTCGCGTCGTCGCCGTCTCCGTCGCCATCCCCGTCGCCGCTACGGCGGGAGAGCACGATGGCGCCGACCAGCGCGGCGAGGAGGAGGACCGACAGCGCCTCGAAGGGCAGCACCCAGTGCCGGAAGAGGATCTCGCCGGACACCCGGGTGGAGCCCTGGGCCGGGCCGCCCAGGTCGATCCAGGTGGTACGGAAGGCGTCGACCACCACCCAGAGGAGGGCGGCGGCCGCGGCGGTGGCCACGGCGAGCGCGACCGGCCGGTTGCCCGAGTCGGCGTCCGGGGAGCGCCCGATCGGCGCCCTGGTGAGCATCAGCCCGAAGAGGAGGAGGACGACCACGGAGCCGACGTAGATCAGGACCTGCACCCAGGCGATGAACTCGGCCGTCAGCAACAGGTACTCCACGGCGAGGCCGCCGAGCGCCACGACGAGCCAGAGCGCGGCGTGCACCAGCTGCCGGGTGGTCACCGTGATCACGGCCGCCCCGAGGGTGACGGCACCCACGAGGAGGAAGGCGATCTCGACACCGGTCGGCGACAGGAAGCCGGGGGCGGTGGCGGCCGGGGCGGTGGC
Source organism: Streptomyces sp. NPDC046887 (assembly GCF_040644755.1). Classification (NCBI taxonomy): domain Bacteria; kingdom Bacillati; phylum Actinomycetota; class Actinomycetes; order Kitasatosporales; family Streptomycetaceae; genus Streptomyces; species Streptomyces sp. NPDC046887. The sequence goes on along the minus strand of NZ_JBEYXH010000011.1, from coordinate 30,837 downwards.
GGCGGTGGCGGTGGCGGTGGCGAGCAGGGTCACTCGGTGCCTCCCTGGGCCCCGGGGCCCGGCTGACGGGGGCCCGGCTGTCCGTCGGCACCCTCGGAGGGGGCCTCCTTGGCCCCCGCGGCCCCCGTGGCCTCGGCGGCCTGGGCTGCTTCGGCGGCTTGGGCTGCTTCGGCGGCCTGGGTGGCGGCGAGCTTGTCGGCGGCCTTGCGGGCGGCGGCCAGCTCCTTGGGCTCCTCCGCGCCCGGGTCGAGGGCCGGCGGCTCGGGCACGGTCCACATCCACTCGCGCAGCTTGTCCCGCTCGTGGGTCAGCTCGTGGATGTCCGTCTCCGCGTACTCGAACTCCGGCGACCAGAACAGCGCGTCGAAAGGACAGACCTCGATGCAGATACCGCAGTACATGCACAGGGCGAAGTCGATCGCGAAACGGTCGAGGACATTGCGGCTGCGCTCCCGGCCCCCCGGAGTGGCGGCCGGCACCGTCTCCTTGTGGGAGTCGATGTAGATGCACCAGTCGGGGCACTCGCGGGCGCAGAGCATGCAGACGGTGCAGTTCTCCTCGAACAGCCCGATCACCCCGCGGGTGCGGGGCGGCAGTTCGGGCTGGGCGTCCGGGTACTGAGCGGTGTGGCTCTTGCGCGTCATCGTCCGGAGCGTGACGGCCAGCCCCTTGGCCAGGCCGGAGCCGGGGATCGGAGGCATTACTGGATCACCACCTTGACGACGCCGGTGAGGGCGATCTGGGCGAGGGCGAGCGGGACGAGCGTGGTCCAGGCGAGCTTCTGGAGCTGGTCCTCGCGCAGCCGCGGGTAGCTGACGCGCAGCCAGATGACGACGAAGGCGAGAACGGCCGTCTTCAGCAGGGTCCACAGCCAGCCGAGTCCGTCGGCGCCGAACGGCCCGTGCCAGCCGCCGAGGAAGAGGACGGTGGTCAGACCGCAGAGCACGACGATCCCCGCGTACTCGGCGAGCAGGAACAGCGCGAACCGCAGACCGGTGTACTCGGTGTAGGCGCCGAAGATGATCTCCGAGTCGGCGACCGGCATGTCGAACGGCGGCCGCTGGAGCTCGGCGAGGCCCGCGATGAAGAAGACCAGGGCTCCGGTGATCTGCCAGGGCAGCCACCACCACTCGAAGGCGTCCAGGATGCCCGGCAGCGACACGGTGCCGGCGGCCATCGCCACGGAGGCGGCGGCGAGCAGCATGGGCAGCTCATAGGCGAGCAGCTGCGCGGCCGTACGCAGACCGCCGAGCAGGGAGAACTTGTTGGCGGACGCCCAGCCCGCCATCAGGGAGCCGAGGACGCCGACGCCCATCACGGCGAGCACGAAGAAGATCCCGGCGTCGACCACCTGGCCGACCGCTCCTTCGCCGGGACCGATCGGGATGGCCACGAGCACCAGGAGGTACGGGAGGAGGGCGACGGCGGGGGCGAGCTGGAAGACCCGGCGGTCGGCGTCGGCCGGCACCACGTCCTCCTTCTGCGCGAACTTGACCCCGTCCGCGACCAGCTGGGCCCAGCCGTGGAACCCGCCCGCGTACATCGGTCCCAGCCGCCCCTGCATATGCGCCATGACCTTGTGCTCCGTCTGGCCGACCACCAGCGGCAGCACCAGGAACACGGCGAAGACGACGAGCAGCCGCAGGGCGATGTCGAGTGCGTCGCTCACGCGTCTGTGTCTCCTTCGGTCGGTCGGTCGTCGGCGGGGGTGGAGGGGGTGGACGGGGTATCCGGTGTGCGCGGCTTGTCCGGCATGCGGGGCGCGCTCGACCGGTCCGGCACGCCCGCTCTGCCCGGCGCGGCCGGGGTATCCGGCGCCTCCGGCGTGCTTCGCGTGTTCGGCCGGTGGGATGCGTTCGGCGTGTCAGGCCGGTGAGGCTCGTTCGGCGCGCCCGCGCTGCCCGGCGCGGCCGGGGTGTCCGGCGCGTCCGGCGTGCTCGGCTCGTCCGGCGCCCGGTCCTCGGGCGTCTTCTTCGGCTCGGCGGCTCTCTCGGCCTCGGCGGCTGTTGTCGGCTCGGCGGCTCTCTCGGCCTCGGGGGCTGTTGTCGGCTCGGCGGCTCTCTCGGCCTCGGGGGCTGTTGTCGGCTCGGCGGCCATGTCCGGCTCGGCGGGCCTCTCGGCCTCGGCGGCCGTGTCCGGCTCGGTGGTCTTCTCCGTCTTGGCTGTCTTCTCCGCCTTGGCGGCGTCGCCGGTCTCGTCGATCGCGTCGTCGGCACCGTCGTCTTGGCCGGTCTTCTCGGCGGGCGTGGCGGGGCGAGGGTCCCGGCGGGGCTCGGGCTCGTCGTCGAAGGCCGGGCGCGGGTTGTTCCAGGGGGCGTCCGCGCTACGGGTGCGCGGCGGCCGCGATGCGCCCCTGGGCGTACCGGCGGAGGTGTCTTCGGCGGACGGCGAGGGCTCCGAGGCGCGGGGGGACTGCGTCCGCTCCGAGGATGCGGCGCCGGTGGCTTCGGGGCCGGTGGTGCGCTGGCTGGCCGAGCCGGCGCTTGCGCTGCGGTTGCGGCGGGGGGCGGCCGGGGTCGGCGGCTGCGCGGAGGGTTCGTCCGCGGCGGCGCCCGAGCCCGTACCCGAGGAAGAGGCCGTGTCCGGGGCCTGGCCGGCCGAGCCCTCGGAGGCTCGCCGGTTGCGGCGGGGCGGGCGGGCGGCGCCCTGCGCCGGGGCGGCCCCCTCGTCCGGACCGTCCGTGTCCGGACTGGTGGCCGGGGATGTCTGGCTGGCCGAACCGTCCGAGGCACGCCGGGCGCGGCGGGGGCGGGGGGCCTCGGACGGTTCCGCAGCGGCGGGGGCGGCGGCGCCGGAAGCTTCCGCCGTCGGGTCGGTGGGGGCGGTCTGGCCGGTCGGGCCCTCGCCGGCCGTGCGGGTACGCCGTACCGGCCGGTCGCCCGCGGCACGGGCCGGGCGCTCGCGGGTCGGGCGGGCCGGGGCGGGCGGGAGCTGGCCCTTGAGCGGTCCCCACTCGTTGGGGTCGGGCACGCCGGGCGGCAGCATCTGGCGCCGCTTCGGGCCGCCGTGCTCCGACTCGCCCGGCTCCTTGGCCCCCGGCCAGGCCTTCGCCACCCGGGCGGCCAGCACGAAGTCCTTGCGCAGTGGGTGGCCCTCGAAGTTCTCCGGCAGCAGCAGCGGGACGAGGTGCGGATGGCCGGTGAAGACCACGCCGAACATCTCATGCGTCTCCCGCTCGTGCCAGGCGGCGCCCGCGTAGACGCCGACGGCGCTCGGCAGTTCGGGCGCGGTGTGCGGCACCGTGGTGCGCAGCATCAGCCGCCGCACCCGGCCGCCGTCGAGGGCGACCAGGTGGGCGCAGACGCGAAAGCCCGTGGCGGGCTCGTCGACGGCGCTCAGCCAGTCGAAGTAGGTGCAGGCCAGCGCGGAGCGGGCGGTCTCCAGGGCGGCGATCCAGTCGGCGGCCGGGACGTCCACGGTGAGCAGGTCGTATGCCTGCTCGGCGGTGGCCTCCGGGCCGAAGACCTCGGTGACGGCGTCCGGCAGGGAATCGTGGGCGGCGTTCACGAGGGGCCTCCCGCGGGCGGCGGGGTCAGGCCGCTGCGGAGCCGCTCGACCGGGGACGGCGGGCGGCCGCCGTGGCCGTAGCGCTCGCCGAGCGACTCGTGGGCGATCTTCTCCTGGAGTTTGAGGATGCCCTGGAGCAGCGCCTCGGGCCGGGGCGGGCAGCCCGGTACGTACACATCGACCGGGATGATCTGGTCGACGCCCTTGGTGACGGAGTACGAGTCCCAGTACGGTCCGCCGCAGTTGGAGCAGGCGCCGAAGGAGATGACGTACTTCGGCTCCGGCATCTGCTCGTACAGCCGCTTGACCGCGGGCGCCATCTTGTCGGTGACCGTCCCGGACACCACCATCAGGTCGGCCTGGCGCGGTCCGGGCGCGAACGGGATCACCCCGAGCCGGATGAAGTCGTGGCGGGCCATGGAGGCGGCGATGAACTCGATCGCGCAGCAGGCCAGCCCGAAGTTGAACACCCACAGGCTGTAGCGGCGGCCCCAGTTGAGGACCACCTTCATCGGCTCGGGGGCGAGCCGGGCGAGGGCGCCGAGGCGCCCACTGCCGCCGGTGGCCGGGGTCGCGCCGGTTCCGGCGGCGGAGGGGAGCTGGGGATCGGGGAGGTCGACCGACGTCCCGCGGGTCACGTCCATGTCAGGACGCCCTTCTTATACGCGTAGAGCAGCCCCACGGCGAGGAAGCCGAGGAAGACGAACATCTCGACCAGCGTGGTGCCGCCGTAGCCGGGTGCGGCGAAGACGGTCGCCCAGGGGAAGAGGAAGATCGAGTCCACCGCGAAGATGACGTACAGAAAAGCGTAGACGTAGTAGCGGACCTGAGTGTGGGCCCAGCCCTCGCCGACCGGGTCGACACCGCACTCGTACGTCAGCAGCTTCTCGGGGGTGGGGACGACGGGCCGCAGCAGCCGGCCGGCCCCGAAGGCGGCGGCGACGAACAGGACGCCGAGGACGGCGAGCAGGCCGACGACCGAGTAACTCTGGAAGTAGTCCGCCGCGAGAGGGCCGGCGGCGCCCGGCACGGTCGCCGTGGTCGGTGCGCTCGCCGCGATCGGCACCGCCGCCGCGGTCGGTTCCGGCACGTCCGTCTCCCTCGTTCCCTGCCCGTGTGCTTCGGTGTCCGCTACCGCCTGCGAGGTGCGCGCGGTCACCGGCGGTCCTTATGCGATCTGTACGCACGGGAGTCTAGGCCCTGGGCTCGCGCCGGCGGCCAGCCGTGCCACCCGCCGGGACGGCAGACGGACGGGCGCGGGCGGGCGCGGGGGTGGGGTTAACCCCCGGATGGATCCACCGACATACCCCATGGCGGCGGCGGGTGCGGCACCGGCAACCTGTTCACATGACCGCACGTACCGCACGATTCAGCTTCGACCGGCAGGTCTGGCTGGAGGTCGTGTACCTCCTGACCAGCCTCCCGGCCGCCGTGATCGGCTTCGTCTACGCGATCACCATGGTGTCCGTCGGCGCCGGGATGCTGGTGACCGTCGTCGGTGCCCCGCTGCTCGCCCTCGGGCTGGCCGGGGCGCGGCTGCTGGGGCGCGCGGAGCGTGCACGGGCCCGGGCGCTGCTCGGGATACGGATCGAGGAGCCCAGCGCGCTGCCGGGGCCGTCGCAGGGCGGTGTCCTGCCCTGGCTCTGGGAGCGGTTGAAGGACCCGGTGGCCTGGCGGGCGGTGCTGTACGAGGTGGTGCGCTTCCCGTGGGGGGTGCTGACGTTCAGCGTCACCCTGGTCGCGCTGGTGGTGCTGTGGCCGGTGCTGCCCCTGCTGGTCCGCGGGCTGAGCACTGTGGACCGGATCCTGGTGCGGGGGCTGCTCTCCCCCTCCGACGACCTGGAGCGGCGGATCGCGCAGCTGGAGTCGGATCGGGGGTTGGTGGTGGACACCGCCGCCGCCGACCTGCGCCGCATCGAACGCGACCTCCACGACGGCGCACAAGCCCGACTCGTCGCCCTCGCCATGGACCTCGGCCTCGCCAAGGAAAAACTCACCGAAGACCCCCAAGCAGCCGCCCGCATGGTCGACGAAGCACACGGCGAAGTAAAAATCGCCCTCCAAGAACTCCGCGACCTCGCCCGCGGCATCCACCCCGCCGTCCTCACCGACCGCGGACTCGACGCCGCCCTCTCCGCCATAGCCACCCGCTGCACCGTCCCCGTCACCGTCGACGTCGACCTCCCCCAACGCCCCGCACCCGCCATCGAAGGCATCGCCTACTTCACCGTCTCCGAACTCCTCCAGAACATCTCCAAACACGCCCACGCCCACACCGCCACCATCGACGTCTGGCAGGCGGACGACCGGCTGCTGATACGCGTGGGCGACGACGGGCGCGGCGGCGCCCGGCTCGACGGCGCGGGCGGTACCGGCAGCGGTGGCGGTACCGACGGCACCGGCAGCGGAGGCGGAGGTACCGGGATGGCGGGCCTGGCCGAGCGGATCGGCGCGGTGGACGGGGTGCTGTTGGTGGACTCGCCGGTGGGCGGGCCGACCGTCGTCACCGCGGAACTGCCCTGGCGGCCGGCCACCGTGAACGCCCGCCCGGTCTGCTGACCGCGACTCCACAAGCAACGTCCGCCGACCACCACTCCACAAGCGACGTCAGCCGACCGCCATACCCCCGATGGCGTCCGCTGACCGCGACTCCCACCCACTACACAGACGAAACGGACGGAGCCCTGCGATGGCCCTGGCCTACGGACCGGATACCCGACGCCACCGCCTTCCCGCGGTGCTGCGTGCCCCGTTCGAGGCGCGCACCTGGCGCGAGTTCGGCTACCTTCTGCTCGGCTTCCCGCTGAGCCTGGCCTACTTCATCCTGACCATCACCGCGATGGCGGTGGGCGCCGGCCTGCTCGTCACCTTCGTGGGGATACCGCTGCTCGCCGCCGGCCTGGCCATGTGCCGCGGCTTCGGGGTGGTGGAGCGGGCCCGGGCGCGGACGTTGCTCGGGCTCAGGGTCCCTTCGCCCGCCCCGGTGCTCGCCGGGTCCGGCAAGGGGGTGATGAAGCGGACGGCCGCGCTCTTCAAGAGCGGTGAGTCATGGCGACACCTGCTCTACGCGCTGCTGCACATGCCATGGGCCGTCTTCGCCTTCAGTGTGGCGCTCAGCTTCTGGGCGTACGGCTGGTGCTTCGCGACCTATCCGCTCTGGCGCTGGGTCTTCCCGGTCTACGCGGGCACGGGCGGCCTCCAGCTCTACGGCGACCGGGACCACGCGATCTACCTGGACGCCCCGGGTGAGATCGCCGCCACCAGCCTGGTGGGGTTGGCCCTGGTCCTGATCACGCCCTGGGTGATCCGGGCGCTGGCGATGGTGGACCGGGGACTGGTCATCGGTCTGCTCAGCCCCTCCCGGCTGGCCAGCCGGGTGACTGAGCTGGAGTCGGATCGGGGGTTGGTGGTGGACACCGCCGCCGCCGACCTGCGCCGCATCGAACGCGACCTCCACGACGGCGCACAAGCCCGACTCGTCGCCCTCGCCATGGACCTCGGCCTCGCCAAGGAAAAACTCACCGAAGACCCCCAAGCAGCCGCCCGCATGGTCGACGAAGCACACGGCGAAGTAAAAATCGCCCTCCAAGAACTCCGCGACCTCGCCCGCGGCATCCACCCCGCCGTCCTCACCGACCGCGGACTCGACGCCGCCCTCTCCGCCATAGCCACCCGCTGCACCGTCCCCGTCACCGTCGACGTCGACCTCCCCCAACGCCCCGCACCCGCCATCGAAGGCATCGCCTACTTCACCGTCTCCGAACTCCTCCAGAACATCTCCAAACACGCCCACGCCCACACCGCCACCATCGACGTCTGGCAGGTCGAGAACCGGTTGATGCTCCAGGTCACGGATGACGGGCGGGGAGAGGCGGCGATCACCGCCGGCGGCGGGCTCGCGGGGCTGGCCGAGCGGCTGGACGCGGTGGACGGGATCCTGGCCGTGCACTCACCGCCGGGTGAAGGGACCACCGTCACCGCGGAGCTGCCCTGGCGGGTACGGAGCTGAAGCGCCACCGCCCGGGTGGGCACCCCGGCGGCCACCCGGGCCCCCCGGCGGCCACCCGGGCCCCCCGGGCGGGACCCCGGGCGGCCGGGACCCCGAGCCGGGACCCCCGGCGGCCGAGACCTCAGGCGGCCGAGCCCCCGGACAAGCGGGACCTCTGCGGCCGAGACCTCCGGCGGCCGGGACCTCCGGCGGCCGGGACCCCGGACAAGCGGGGCCCCTGCGGCCGAGACCCCCGGCGGCCGAGCCCCCGCGGTCGGGACCGGGCGGCCCCCACCCGGACCGCCCCCCACCCAGGCGCGGCCACCACCCGGACCGCCACCACCCAGGCACGGCCACCACCCGGACCGCCACGCACCCGGACCGCCACCACCCGGGCAGGCCGGGACCCCGGGCGCGGCCACTATCCGGACGGGCCGCCACCCGGGCGTCCACCACCTGGACAACCGGCGCCCCTGAGTCGGCGTATTCACGCCACATCCCCGTTGTCCACAGACCCGCACCCGGCGGTGGGAGGACTGGGATGCTGTACCGGACGCGCGGTGGACGCGTGTGCGGATCGACCTCAGGGGGATGCACGTTCATGGCGGAGGACAGGGTGCGGGTGGTCATCGCGGAGGACTCGGTGCTGCTCCGGGAGGGGCTGACCCGGTTGCTGACCGACCGGGGGCACGAGGTGGTCGCCGGGGTGGGTGACGGTGAGGCGCTGATCAAGACGGTGGCGGAGCTGGCGGCCGAGGCGGCGCTGCCCGATGTGGTGGTGGCGGACGTACGGATGCCGCCCACCCATACGGACGAGGGCATCCGGGCGGCGGTGCGGTTGCGTCGAGATCACCCGGGGATCGGGGTGCTGGTGCTCTCGCAGTATGTGGAGGAGCGGTACGCCACCGAGCTGATGGCGGGCAACGGCGGCGGGGTGGGCTATCTGCTGAAAGACCGGGTCGCGGAGGTGCGGGAGTTCGTCGACGCGGTGGTGCGGGTCGCCGGCGGGGGCACGGCCCTCGACCCCGAGGTGGTGGCGCAGTTGCTGGGCCGCAGCCGGAAGCAGGACGTGCTCGCCGCCCTGACCCCGCGGGAGCGCGAGGTGCTGGCCCTGATGGCGGAGGGCCGGACGAACTCGGCGATCGCCAAGGCGCTGACGGTCAGCGAGGGCGCGGTGGAGAAGCACGTGAGCAACATCTTCCAGAAGCTGGGGCTGTCGCAGAGCGACGGCGACCACCGCCGGGTGCTGGCCGTACTGACCTATCTCAACGGCTGACGGGGGGCGGCGGCCGAGCCGGAGCATCGGACGGCAGGGGAGGGCGGCCGAGGTCGCCGGGGACGCGGACGAGGTGCTCACCCGTACGGCGGAAAGGACGGTGCCGGGCCGAGGGGCGGTCCCGGGCGGCGCGGGCGGGGGCGGGGCCGGGAGCGCCAGGGGTGGGGCGGCGCTTCGGGAACCGTCCGAAAGTGGTCCGACCTTTTCCACGCTCCAGAGAAGGCCGAGCCTGCCGACGTAGGGTTGATTGCGGGATGGCCGGTGGGCCGGTCATCCCCCGAACGCTCGCCCGCCGACGGCGGGGAGGCCCCTTGTCTCGAAGGAGGTCCAGTTCAGTGACCAGTCAGGTCAGTAGCCCGTCCGACCAAGCCGACGAGGCCGATGAGGCCGGGGACCGGCGCGGTATCCCGGGACAGCACGGTGTGGAGAAGGAAGTCCGCCGCCTGGATCGTGTGATCATCCGCTTCGCGGGTGACTCGGGTGACGGTATGCAGCTGACGGGTGACCGGTTCACCTCGGAGACGGCGTCGTTCGGGAACGACCTGTCCACGCTGCCGAACTTCCCCGCCGAGATCCGGGCCCCGGCCGGCACCCTGCCGGGTGTCTCCTCCTTCCAGCTGCACTTCGCCGACCACGACATCCTGACCCCGGGTGACGCGCCGAACGTGCTGGTCGCGATGAACCCGGCCGCGCTGAAGGCCAATATCGCCGATGTGCCGCTCGGCGGGGAGATCATCGTCAACACCGACGAGTTCGCCAAGCGCGCCATGGCCAAGGTCGGCTACGCCACCTCGCCGCTGGAGGACGGGTCCCTCGACGGCTACCGCCTCCACCCGGTGCCGCTGACCACCCTGACGATCGAGGCGCTGAAGGACTTCGGCCTGTCCCGCAAGGAGGCCGAGCGGTCGAAGAACATGTTCGCCCTGGGCCTGCTGAGCTGGATGTACCACCGCCCCACCGAGGGCACCGAGAACTTCCTGCGGGCCAAGTTCGCCAAGAAGCCGCAGATCGCCGAGGCCAATGTGGCCGCCTTCCGGGCGGGGTGGAACTTCGGGGAGACCACGGAGGACTTCGCCGTCTCCTATGAGGTCTCCCCCGCGGTGACGGCGTTCCCGGCCGGCACCTACCGCAATATCTCGGGCAACCTGGCCCTCTCCTACGGGCTGGTCGCCGCCTCCCGGCAGGCTGATCTGCCCCTCTATCTCGGGTCCTATCCGATCACCCCGGCCTCCGACATCCTGCACGAGCTGAGCAAGCACAAGAACTTCGGCGTACGGACCTTCCAGGCCGAGGACGAGATCGCCGGCATCGGCGCCGCCCTGGGCGCGGCCTTCGGCGGTGCGCTGGCGGTGACCACCACCTCCGGGCCGGGGGTGGCGCTCAAGAGCGAGACCATCGGGCTGGCCGTCTCCCTGGAGCTGCCGCTGCTGGTGGTGGACATCCAGCGCGGCGGGCCCTCGACCGGGCTGCCGACCAAGACCGAGCAGGCCGATCTACTCCAGGCGATGTACGGGCGCAACGGCGAGGCCCCGGTGCCGATCGTGGCCCCGCGCACCCCGGCGGACTGCTTCGACGCCGCGCTGGAGGCCGCCCGGATCGCCCTGACCTACCGCACCCCGGTCTTCCTCCTCTCGGACGGCTATCTGGCCAACGGCTCGGAACCGTGGCGGATCCCGGACACCTCGGAGCTGCCGGACCTCACGGTGGCCTTCGCGACCGGGCCGAACCACACCCTCGCCGACGGCACCGAGGTCTTCTGGCCGTACAAGCGCGACCCGCTCACCCTGGCCCGCCCCTGGGCGGTGCCCGGCACCCCCGGGCTGGAGCACCGGATCGGCGGCATCGAAAAGCAGGACGGCACCGGGAACATCTCGTACGACCCGGCCAACCACGACCTGATGGTCCGCACCCGCCAGGCCAAGATCGACGGCATCGCGGTCCCCGAGCTGGAGGTGGACGACCCGGGCGCCACCGCCCGCACCCTGGTGCTGGGCTGGGGGTCGACCTACGGGCCGATCACCGCCGCGGTCCGCCGGCTGCGGGCAGCCGGTGAGTCGATCGCCCAGGCCCACCTCCGCCATCTCAACCCGTTCCCGGAGAACCTGGGCGCGGTGCTCGGCCGCTACGACCGGGTCGTGGTGCCGGAGATGAACCTCGGCCAGCTCGCCACCCTGATCAGAGCCCGCTATCTCGTGGACGCCCGCAGCCACACCCAGGTGAACGGGATGCCGTTCAAGGCCGAACAGCTCGCCGCCGCGCTCAAGGAGTCCATCGATGACTGAGGTGTCCGAGATGACGGAGAGGGCGGCCGGAACCTCCGGGCCGACCGGGGACGCGGGGGCGGTCGAGGGAGCCGGACCGGCGGCCGAGGCGGCCGGGGCGGCGGAGAGAGCCGAAGGGGCCGGGCCGGAAAGAGCCGGGGCGACGGCGGAGAAGGCCGAGGGGGCCAGGGCGACCAGGGCGGCCGGCGGGGCCGTGAAGGTGAGGGAGTCGCTGACGCTGGTCCCCAAGGCGCAGGGCACGCAGTCCATGAAGGACTTCAAGTCCGACCAGGAGGTGCGCTGGTGCCCGGGCTGCGGTGACTACGCCATCCTCGCCGCCGTCCAGGGGTTCATGCCGGAGCTGGGTCTGGCCAAGGAGAACATCGTCTTCGTCTCCGGGATCGGCTGCTCCTCCCGCTTCCCGTACTACATGAACACCTACGGGATGCACTCCATCCACGGCCGCGCTCCGGCCATCGCCACCGGGCTCGCCTCCTCCCGGCCCGATCTGTCGGTCTGGGTGGTGACCGGTGACGGCGACGCGCTGTCCATCGGCGGCAACCACCTCATCCACGCCCTGCGCCGGAACGTCAACCTCAAGATCCTGCTGTTCAACAACCGCATCTACGGACTGACCAAGGGGCAGTACTCCCCCACCTCCGAGCTGGGCAAGGTCACCAAGTCGACGCCGATGGGTTCGCTGGACGCGCCGTTCAACCCGGTGTCGCTGGCGATCGGCGCGGAGGCCACCTTCGTCGCCCGGACCGTGGACTCGGACCGCAAGCACCTCACCGAGGTGCTGCGCGCGGCCGCCGACCACCCCGGCACCGCCCTGGTGGAGATCTACCAGAACTGCAACATCTTCAACGACGGCGCCTTCGAGGTCCTGAAGGACAAGCAGCAGGCGGAGGAGGCGGTGATCCGGCTGGAGCACGGCCGGCCGATCCGGTTCGGCGCTGACGGCGCCAAGGGCGTGGTGCGCGACCCGGCCACCGGTGATCTGCGGGTGGTCCCGGTCACCCCCGCCAACAAGGCGGACATCCTGGTCCATGACGCGCACCACACCAGCCCCACCACCGCCTTCGCGCTCTCCCGGCTCGCCGACCCCGACACCCTGCACCACACCCCGATCGGCGTCTTCCGCAGCGTCGATCGACCGGTCTACGACACCCTGATGGCCGACCAGCTCGACGCGGCCGTGGAGCGCGGCGGCAAGGGCGACCTGGCCGCGCTGCTCACCGGCGGCGACACCTGGACGGTCATCGGCTGACCAGCCGTCCCCACGACCGATGATCGGCCCCCGCGACCGATCGGCAGCGGCCCGCACCTCTCAGGTGCGGGCCCTGTCGTCGTAGGCGGCGCGGGCCGCGCGGACGGTCTCGACCTGGCGCTCGGTCCACCGGGCCAGCGCCGCCACCTGCTCGGCCGCCTCCCGGCCCAGCGGGGTGAGCGAGTAGTCGACCCTCGGCGGGATCACCGGCTTGGCGTCCCGGTGGACGAAGCCGTCGCGCTCCAGGGTCTGCAGGGTCTGGGCCAGCATCTTCTCGCTGACCCCGCCCACATGGCGCCGCAGCTCGCTGAACCGGTAGGAGCGGTCCAGCAGCGCGGCCAGCACCAGCACACCCCAGCGGCTGGTGACATGCTCCAGGATCGCCCGCGAGGGGCACATGGCGTCATTGACGTCCGGAACGAGGGCCGCGGACGCGACGGGGGCCGCCGGGCCGTCGCCGCCGCGCTGGGCTCCGGAGAGTGCACTTACCTGCATACCAGTACCTTACTTCAAAGTGGGTACTTTCCCAGAGTTAGTGTGCGCCGTACGTTGGATCGCGTCCCCCTCCCACGGAAACGGAACGGAAGTACGCACCCCCATGAGCATCGTCGTCACCGGAGCCACCGGACACCTCGGCCGACTGACCATCGACGCCCTGCTGGCCGGCGGCACCCCCGCCTCCGGCATCACGGCCGTCGTCCGGAACAAGGAGAAGGCCGCCGGTCTGGCGGAGCTCGGCGTGCAGCTGCGCATCGCCGACTACGACCGCCCACAGACCCTGGACGGGGTCTTCGCTGCCGGCGACCGGGTGGTGCTGGTCTCCGGCAGCGAGGTCGGCAAGCGGGTGCCGCAGCACACCGCCGTCATCGAGGCGGCGAAGGCCGCGGGCGTGGCCCAGCTCGCCTACACCTCCATCCTCGGCGGCCCGGAGGCCGACTTCGAGCTGGCCGCCGAGCACCAGGTCACCGAGCGGCTGATCCTCGACTCCGGACTGCCGTACACGCTGCTGCGCAACGGCTGGTACACCGAGAACTACACGGCCAACCTCGCCCCGGTGCTGGAGCACGGGGCGGTGGTGGCCAACGCGGGCGAGGGCCGGGTGGCCTCCGCGGCCCGTGCCGACTACGCGGCCGCGGCCGCCGCGGTGGTGACCGGCGAGGGCCACCTCGGCCGGGTCTACGAGCTGAGCGGCGACACCGCCTGGTCGTTCGCCGAGTACGCGGCCGAGGTCGCCCGGCAGTCCGGCCGGGAGGTGGCGTACCGGAACGTCTCGCCCGAGGAGCACCAGGCGGTGCTGACCGGCGCCGGGGTGCCCGAGCCGTTCGCCGCGATCCTGGTCGACGTGGACCAGGCGGTCGAGCGCGGCCGGCTGGCCGGCACCAGCGGCGACCTGGCCCGGCTGATCGGCCGACCCACCACCCCGCTCGCCGACACCGTCGCCGACGCCCTGCGGCAGCACTGACCCACTCGACGGACCCGGCCGCCTCGGCGCGCTGTCATGACCGTATGGCGATACGGCCATGACAGCGCGCCGTGCGCGGCGCTACCGTCGTCCCCGACGGACACCCGGGCGGACAGGCGACCGGGCGGACGGGCACGGAGAGGGGACGGCCAGTGGCGGCGAACGGCGGCGGAGGCCGACCGGGCCTTCAGGGAGCGCTCGGCACCGGTGGCCAGGGCAGCATCGGCAGCCAGAGCGGCACCGGCAGCCAGAGCGGCACCGCCGGCCAGGGCAGCACCGGCGATCAGGGCGACGGCGGCCGGGACCAGCGGGCCGGGCTGCTGTACGGGCTGGGCGCCTACGGGATGTGGGGCCTGGTCCCGCTCTTCTGGCCGCTGCTCAAGCCGGCCGGCGCCGTGGAGATCCTCGCCCACCGCATGGTCTGGTCGCTGGTCGTGGTGGGCCTCGCGCTCCTCGCCGTACGCCGCTGGGGCTGGATACCCGAGCTGCTGCGGCAGCCCCGCAAGCTCGGCCTGATCACCGTCGCCGCCACGGTGATCACCGTCAACTGGGGCATCTACATCTGGTCGGTGAACTCCGGCCATGTGGTGGAGGCCTCGCTCGGCTACTTCATCAACCCGCTGGTCACCATCGCGCTCGGGGTGCTGCTGCTCAAGGAGCGGCTGCGCCGCGCCCAGTGGGTCGCGGTCGGCACCGGCTTCGCCGCCGTGGTGGTGCTGGCGATCGGCTACGGGCGCCCGCCGTGGATCTCGCTCTGCCTCGCCGTCTCCTTCGCGGTGTACGGCCTGGTCAAGAAGAAGGTGAACATCGGCGGCCTGGAGTCGCTGGCGGCCGAGACCACCGTGCAGTTCCTGCCGGCGCTGGGCTATCTGCTCTGGCTGGGCGCCCAGGGCTCGTCCACGTTCGGGACCTCGGGCGCCGGCCACGCGGCCCTGCTGGCCGCGACGGGCGTGGTCACCGCCATCCCGCTGGTCTTCTTCGGCGCGGCCGCGATCCGGGTGCCGCTGTCCACCCTCGGACTGCTCCAGTACCTGGCGCCGGTCTTCCAGTTCCTGCTCGGGGTGGCCTACTTCCATGAGGCGATGCCGCCGGAGCGCTGGGCCGGGTTCGCCCTGGTGTGGCTGGCCCTGTCCATCCTGACCTGGGACGCCCTGCGCACCGCGCGGCGCACCCGGGCGGAGATGGCGGCGCTCCGGGCCCAGGCGGCGAAGGAGACGGACCCGGCGGCCCCCGGCGGAGCCGGAGCGACGGGGGCGAGCGGGTTCCTTGCGGCGGGCACTCACGCCCCCTAGTAATGATCCATGACCGCACTGCACTGGAAACTCGTCATCGACGCCGCCGACCCGCACGCCCAGGCCGCCTTCTGGGCCGAGGCCCTGGGCTACCGGGTGGAGGACAACAGCGCCCTGGTGGAACGGGTGCTGAGCGCCGGGCAGGCCCCGGAGTCGGCGACCGTCGTGGTGGACGGCCGCCGTGCGTGGCGTGATCTGATCGCCGTCCGGCATCCGGATGACCCGGTGGACGAGCCGACCGGGATGGGAATGGGCCGACGGCTGCTCTTCCAGCGGGTCCCCGAGCCGAAGACCGTGAAGAACCGTCTGCACATCGACGTCCATGCCGCGCCCGGCGAGCGCGCGGTCGAGACCGCCCGGCTGGAGAGGCTGGGTGCCCGGGTGATTCGCCAGGTCAGCGCCGCGGGAGGGGAGTGGACGGTGATGTCCGACCCTGAGGGCAACGAATTCTGCGTGCAGTGAGGGCCGCCGGGGGACGGTGAGCCGGAAGTGGCCCGGCGGTGAACGGGTGGCGGCCGGGGCCCGAGCGGCGGAAGACACCGCCTG
Source organism: Streptomyces sp. NPDC046887 (assembly GCF_040644755.1). NCBI lineage: Bacteria > Bacillati > Actinomycetota > Actinomycetes > Kitasatosporales > Streptomycetaceae > Streptomyces > Streptomyces sp. NPDC046887. The sequence goes on along the minus strand of NZ_JBEYXH010000011.1, from coordinate 15,235 downwards.
CGGGCCCCCGTACCCGTAGCCAGGCGTTCGATCCCCGAACACCCGTGTCCGGAACCCGCCCTTGACGCTTGTTCACGCTCTCGCTCACCATTCAGCACGCACACCGCACCAGCCGCTCCAACGCCCCGTGTCGACGAGACGCGGGGCGCTCGCACGTTCCGTTCCCATCCCCCGTACGGAATCCCGGAGCCCCCACATGAACCTCTCCGACCGTTCCATATCCGCGATATCCGCCGGCCGCAGACGCGGGACCACCGCCGCCGCGGTCGCCGCTCTCGCCGCCGCCGGCCTGCTGGCCACCGCGGTCGCCCCCGCCGCCGAAGCGGCCCCGGCCCTGCCGAGCTCCGCCACCGCCGCGGCCGCCGCGCCCGACATCCCGCTGGCCAACGTCAAGGCGCACCTCAACCAGCTCTCCACCATCGCCGCCAACAACGGCGGCAACCGCGCCCACGGCCGCCCCGGCTACAAGGCGTCCATCGACTACGTCAAGGGCAAGCTGGACGCGGCCGGGTTCACCACCAGCATCCAGCAGTTCACCAGCAGCGGTGCCACCGGCTACAACCTGATCGCCGACTGGCCCGGCGGCGACCCGAACCAGATCGTGTTCGCCGGGGCCCATCTGGACTCGGTGACCTCGGGCGCCGGGATCAACGACAACGGCTCCGGCTCGGCCGGCATCCTGGAGACCGCGCTCGCCGTCTCCCGCGCCCAGTACAAGCCGACCAAGCACCTGCGCTTCGCCTGGTGGGGCGCCGAGGAGCTGGGCCTCATCGGCTCCAAGTACTACGTCAGCAACCTGCCGACGGCCGAGCGGTCCAAGATCTCCGGCTATCTGAACTTCGACATGATCGGCTCGCCGAACCCCGGCTACTTCGTCTACGACGACGACCCGACCATCGAGAAGACGTTCAAGGACTACTTCGCCGGCCTCGGGGTGCCCACCGAGATCGAGACGGAGGGCGACGGCCGCTCCGACCACGCCGCGTTCAAGAACGTGGGCATCCCGGTCGGCGGTCTGTTCACCGGCGCCAGCCGTACGAAGACGGCGGCCCAGGCGCAGAAGTGGGGCGGCACCTCCGGGCAGGCCTTCGACCGCTGCTACCACTCGTCCTGCGACTCCACGGCGAACATCAGCGACACCGCGCTGGACCGCAACAGCGACGCGGCCGCCCACGCGATCTGGACGCTGTCGGCGGGCTCGACCCAGCCCCCCGGCGGTGACACCTACGAGAACACCGCCGATGTGTCCATCCCGGACAACGGCGCGGCCGTCACCTCGACGGTCAACGTCTCCGGCCGCACCGGCAACGCCCCGGCCGCCCTCCAGGTCGGCGTGGACATCGTGCACACCTACCGCGGGGACCTGGTGATCGACCTGGTCGCGCCGGACGGCACGGCGTACCGGCTGAAGAACTCCAGCAGCTCGGACTCGGCCGACAACGTCCAGACCACCTACACCGTCAACGCCTCCAGCGAGGCGGCCAACGGGGCCTGGAAGCTGAAGGTGCAGGACATCGCCGCGCAGGACACCGGCTACATCAACGCCTTCCGGCTGACCTTCTGACCCACCCGGGCCGGTCGCAGGCGACGGACAGACCACTGCCGGGGGCGCGTGACACTCACACCGCGCCCCCGGCAGGAGTATGTCTCCTCAGGCTCAGCCGGAGTAATTACTTCCGGCCGTCGGCGGCGGCGACCAGGGCGTCCTTGGTGACGGCCCCGACGTAGACCTTGCCGTCGTCCGTCATCAGGGCGTTGACCAGGCGGGTCTCGAAGACCGTGCCCGAGCCGAACTTCCCGGTCACCTTGTCCCCGAGCGAGTCCAGGAACTGCCCGACCTCGGCCGGGACCTCGTCCTCGGCGCCCGGGCGGCCGCCCTTCTCGGCCCCCTTGGGCGCCTCGGCGGCGGACGGGCCACCGGACAGCTCGGCGATCGCGGTCCAGCCCTCGCCGATCACGTTCACGCCGTCGCCGAACGCCTCGCCGCCGGCCAGCCCCGGCAGCCCCTCCGGGCCCTTGAAGTCCTTCTCGCCGCCCTTCGGGGCCTTGGAGTCCTTCGGCGCCTCGGTCACCTTGGCGCCCTGGGGCACGGCGAACTCCGAGGCGGCCGGCCGGTCGAAGCCGACCTTGGTGAAGCCCGCGTCCACCACCGGCTTGCCGCCGGACTTGGGGGTGAGCGTGAACTTGAGCGGGACGCCCTTCTCGGCGTCCACCGCGATCTTGATGGAGCCGATCGTGGAACCGCTCTGCTTCGGCTGGATGACGAGCTGGTAGGCGTCCCGGCCGGCGATCTTGGCCGTACCGTCCACCGACACCCGGGTGGTGGGGTCCACCGCCTTGAGCGCCTGCTCGGCCAGCTGCTTGGGGCTGAGGTCGGGGGCCGCGCCGCGCTCGGCGTCCTTCTCGCCCTTCCCGCCCTTCTCCCCGGCCGGCTGCGTCTCCGTGGAGTGCAGGGCCTCCTTGGTGGAGCCGTCGTACGCCCAGACGTCGTCCCCGTTGCGGATCAGGCTGTACTCCGCGCCGTCCACGAAGGTCAGCCGCTGGCGCTCGGGCCCGTCGGCCGCGATCCGCAGGGTGTGGGTGCCGGAGGTGAGCTCCATCAGCTTGGCGGAGGCCGCGTCACCGGCCTCCTTGCCCTCCGCGCCGCCGCCGGCCAGGGAGCCCAGGTCCCCGAGCCCGCCCAGCGAGGGCAGCCCGAGGTCGGTCGTCACCTTCACGGTGCCGGAGACGGTGTCGGCGTCCGCCGAGGCGATCCGCTCCACCAGTTGCTGGGCGGTGATGTCGGGGAGGTCCGAGTCTCCGGAGGCCGCGAGCGCCGGGACCAGCCCGATCGTCGCCGCCGCCACCCCCGCCACCGCGACCGGAACCGCGTAACGGGTCGCCTTGCGCGGACCGCCGCTGTCGTTCGGTGCCATCTGTGCCTACCTCCGTGGGTCAGCGAGCCTTCTGCTCTCCATATGACCGCACCGGAAGCCGCCAGTCGTCAGCCCCCGGACCCAACCCGTCTACCCCTGGAGGATGACGGACCCTGAGACGCTCCAGGGTCGGCCCTCGCACGAGGGGCGAGATGCCGTCACCCGGCCCGGTGCACCACCAGGTCGCACAGCTCCTCCAGCGCCGTCCGGGCGATGCACTCCGGCAGCGGGGCCAGGATGGCGCGGGCCTCCTGGGCGTAGCGCACGGTGTCCCGGCGGGCCTGCTCCAGCGCGGGGTGGTCGCGCAGCCGGCGCAGCACCTCGGCGAGCCGCTCGTCGTCCGAGAGGTCCCCGTCGAGGAGGGCGACCAGCTCGGCGTCGTCCGGTCGGCCCTCGGCGGCGGCGCGGGCCCGCAGCCGCAGTACGGGCAGGGTCGGGATGCCCTCGCGCAGATCGGTGCCCGGCGTCTTGCCGGACTCGTGCGAGTCGGAGGCGATGTCCAGTACGTCGTCGGCGAGCTGGAAGGCGACACCGAGCCGCTCACCGTACTGGGTGAGGATGTCCATCACCCGCTCGTCGGCGCCCGCGGTCAGCGCGCCGAAGCGGCAGGAGACGGCGACCAGCGAGCCGGTCTTGCCGCCCAGCACATCGAGGTAGTGCTCGACCGGGTCGCGGTCGTCGCGCGGGCCGACGGTCTCCAGGATCTGCCCGGTGACCAGCCGCTCGAACGCCTCGGCCTGGATCCGGACGGCCTCCGGGCCCAGGTCGGCCAGCACGTGCGAGGCGCGGGCGAAGAGGAAGTCGCCGGTCAGCACGGCCAGCGAGTTGCCGTAGCGCTGGTTGGCGGACTCCACCCCGCGGCGCACCTCGGCCTCGTCCATGACGTCGTCGTGGTACAGCGTCGCCAGATGGGTGAGCTCGACCACGACCGCCGAAGGCACCACACCCGGGGCGTGCGGGTCGCCGAACTGCGCGGCGAGCATCACCAGGAGCGGGCGGAACCGCTTGCCCCCGGCGCGCACCAGGTGCTGGGCCGCTTCGGTGATGAACGGCACGTCGCTCTTGGTGGCGTCGAGGAGCCCGGCCTCGACGGCTGCCAATCCGGTCTGGACATCGGCCTCAAGAGCCTGGTCCCGCACGCTCAGCCCGAACGGCCCGACTGCGGTCACGAGGAGATCTCCTGTCTGCTGACGATCACACGGATTGTCGATGTGTCGCTGGATTCACTCCCGTCAGCGTATCCGGTCGCGTTTGGATCACCGTGGGCGCCTTCCCCACATCGGAGCACCGCCGGAGTACCGCCGAAGCACCACGGGAGCAGCGCCGAAGCCACCACCGGGGCCAGGCCTACCGCCGAGTACGGCTCCGCTCCCGTACACCCCCGGGGCACCGCCCCCGCGCCCCCGGCCCGGATACGGCCGGCGGCCGAACCCGTACGGCCGGTCCGGTTCGGTTTCACGCTATACGGTCTGTATTCAGGGCATACGATCATCCCGCACCCATACAACCGGGAGTAAGGCTTTTGTCCGGCACCGAAACGGAACCCGACGCGACCGGCGACGACGACGGCCACGGCGACCACAGCAGTGGCGGCAGCCGTGGGAGCGGCTCTCCGCCGCCGGACGGACCGCCCCCGGGGGACGACCACGCCTTCCTCGGCCAGCCGCGCGGACTGCTCACCCTCTCCGGCCTGGAGGTCTGGGAGCGGTTCTCCTTCCTCGGGATGCAGGCGATCCTCGTCCTGTACTTCGCCGACAGCGTCACGAACGACGGCCTCGGTATGGACCCGGCCACCGCCGCCTCGGTCTCGGCCGCCTACGGCACCCTGGTCTACCTGGTCAGCGTGGCCGGCGGCTGGCTGGCCGACCGGATCCTCGGCTCGTACCGGGCGGTGCTCTGGGGCGGGATCCTGATCGCCTGCGGGCACTACGCCATGGCGGTGCCGACCGCCGGGATGACCTGGACCGGGCTCGGGCTGATCAGCGCCGGCACCGGGCTGCTCAAGCCGAACGTCGCCACCATGGTCGGCAAGCTCTACCGCACCGACGACGACCGCCGGGACGCCGGCTTCGCCCTCTACTACATGGGCATCAACATCGGCGCCTTCCTCGGCCCGCTGATCACCGGCTGGCTGGGCGAGAACGAGGGCTGGCACTGGGGCTTCTCGGCCGCCGCCTTCGGGATGACGCTGGGGCTGATCCAGTACGTGGCGGGCCGCCGCCATCTGGCCGGGAGCAAGCACTCCGCCGAGTACGCCCTGGCCCCCGACGCCATGCGCCGCGCGGTGCTGCTGATCACCGTCGGCCTCCTCGCCCTGGCCGCGCTCGCCGGGCTGCTGGCCGGGACCGGCTGGCTGACCATGGACCGCTTCGTGGACGCGCTCACCCTGATCTCGGTGATCGCCCCGGTCGTCTACTTCGCGGTGATGTTCAAGAGCCCCCGGGTCAGCGCCGCCGAACGCGGCCGGCTGCGCCCGTATGTGGTCCTCTTCCTGGCCTCGGTGGTCTTCAACTTCATCCTGTTCCAGGCGTACTCCACGATGATGCTGCTGGCCTCCACCAACGCCGAGACCACCATCCTCGGCTTCGACTTCCCGGCCAGTTGGTACGCCTCCGCGCTCGGCGCCTTCGAGGTGGCGCTGGCGCCCGTGGTCGCCGCCGTCTGGGCCCGGATGGGCCACCGCCAACCGCACGCCTCCCAGAAGATCGCCCTCGGGGTGGTCCTCGGCGGGCTCTCCTTCCTGCTGATGGTCCTGCCGACCTCCGGGCACGCCGACGACACCTACCGGATGGCCGCCTGGTGGATCGTCGGCTCGTATCTGCTGCTCGGCCTCGGCGACATCCTGGTGGAGACCTCGGGGATGTCCGCCACCACCAAGCTCGCCCCGGCCGCGTTCTCCAGCCAGACCATGGCGCTGTGGTTCCTCTCCCTCGCCCTCGCCAACGGCATCCAGGCGCAGATCGTGAAGCTCTACGGGGTGCTCTCCCAGCCCGTCTACTTCGGCATCAACGGGGCGATCGCGGTCGCCGCCGGCCTCGCCGTGATGGCCGCCGCGCCCTGGCTCCGCCGCACCATGCACCCCGTCCACTGAAGCCCGCCCCCGCCTCCCCCCACGGTCCCGAGGTACCCCATGCACATCCGCCCCGCCGACTCCTTCCCCTACGAGACCACCCACGAGGACGTCCGCATCCCGCTCGCGGACGGCCAACGGCTCTTCGCCCGGGTCTGGCGCCCGCTCACCGACGAGCCGGTCCCCGCCCTCCTCGAATACCTCCCCTACCGCCTCAGCGACTGGACCGCGCCCCGCGACTGGCAGCGCCACCCCTGGTACGCGGGCCACGGCTACGCCTCGGTACGGGTGGATGTGCGCGGGCACGGCAACAGCGAGGGGCTGCCCGGCGACGAGTACGACGCCACCGAGCTGGCCGACGGGGTGGCCGTCATCGAGTGGCTGGCCGCGCAGCCCTGGTGCGACGGGCGGGTCGGGATGTTCGGCATCTCCTGGGGCGGCTTCAACAGCCTCCAGATCGCCGCCCTGCGCCCCGAACCGCTCAAGGCGGTCATCACCGTCTGCTCCGCCGACGACCGCTACGACAACGACGTCCACTACATGGGCGGCTCCGTGCTCGCCGTGGACATGCACGCCTGGGCGGCCACCATGCTGGCCTTCACCTCCCGGCCGCCGGACCCGGTGTACGCGGGCGAGGGCTGGCGCGAGCAGTGGCTGACCCGGCTGGAGGCGGTCGAGCCGTTCATCCACACCTGGCTGACCCACCAGACCCGGGACGACTACTGGAAGCACGGCAGCGTCTGCGAGGACTACGAGGCGATCGACGCGGCCGTGCTCGCCGTCGGCGGCTGGCACGACCCGTACCGGGACACCGTCCTCCGCCTGGTCGAACACCTGCCCCATGACCGGGTACGCGGGATCATCGGCCCCTGGTCGCACCAGTACCCCGACCGGGGGCTGCCGCCCGGCCCGGCGATCGGCTTCCTCCAGGAGACCCTGCGCTGGTGGGACCACCACCTCAAGGGCGAGGACACCGGGATCATGGCCGAGCCGCTGCTCCGCTCGTACATCAGCGAGTCCCACCCCCCGGCCACCGTCTACCGCGAGCTGCCCGGCCGCTGGGTCGGTGACGACGCCTGGCCCTCGCCGAACGTCACCCCACTCGCCTACGCCCTCCAGGGCGAGCCGGTGCTCGTCCGCTCCCCGCAGCGCACCGGGCTGGACGCGGGCCGCTTCTTCCCGTTCGGCAACGAGGCCGACCTGCCGCCCGACCAGCGCGACGAGGACGCCCACTCGGCCTGCTTCGACTTCCCGGTCCCCGAGGACGGCGAGCCGATCGAGGTCCTGGGCCGGGCGGCGGTCAGCCTCAACCTCCGCCCGGACGCCCCGCGCGGGCAGGTCATCGCCCGGCTCTGCGATGTGGCGCCGGACGGCTCCTCCACCCTGGTCACCCGGGGCGTGCTGAACTTCTCCGCCCGCCGGGGCCGCGACCAGGTCGTGCCTTGCGAGCCCGGCGTCAACGACACCTTCGCCTTCGCGCTGAACGGCATCGGCCACACCTTCCCGCCCGGCCACCGGGTGCGGCTCGCGGTCTCCTCCGCGTACTGGCCGTGGATCTGGCCCCAGCCGGACGCGGCCGGCTTCACCCTGGACCCGGTCGGCAGCAGCCTGGAACTACCGGTCCGCGCCCGTACCGCCGCCGACGACGACGCCACCGCGTCCGCCGCCCGCCGGATCACCTTCCCCGCCCCCGAGCAGGCCGAGCCACTGGGCGTCAGCTACCCGGTCACCCTGGACGAGCAGCGGCCCGAGCGGCTGGTCGTCCGGGATGTGGCCAAGGGCGAGTGGCGGCTGGAGGTGGACCCGCGCTACGGCGGGACGCGGGTCTACCCGGACGGTCTCGAATTCACCGAGGACGCCCTGGAGACGTACACCATCCAGGAGAACGACCCGCTGACCGCCCATACCCGCTCCGACTGGAAGATCCGCCTCCACCGCCCGGAGCTCGGCTGGGACGTCACCGTGGACACCCGCTCGGAGATCTCCTGCGACGCCACCCACTTCATCACCGCCGACGAGGTGATCTGCGCCGAGGGCACCGAGGTGCTGTTCCACCGCACCTGGGAGAAGCGCATCCCGCGCACGGCGGGCTGAGCCACCTCGGCTCACTCGCCGACGGCCGCCCCGGGCCGCCGGGGCGGCCGTCCCCGGCCATCCCAGACCCCCCACACCGACAGCAGTCTCCGAATATCGGACATCCCAATCCGCACACCGGACGAACTCCTCCCCCGCACCGCCGCTGGATCGCCACTCCGCCGTCGTAACGTGTCCCCCACGACCCGTGGAAAGCGAGGCAAGCACCGATGCCCGAGCAGAGCCCGCTCGACCTGGCCGAGAGCGACCCCTTCGGCCCGCACAACCTCCCCTACGGAGTGTTCTCCACCGCTTCCGAGCCCGAGCGCCGGCGGCTCGGCGTCCGCATCGGCGACCACGTCCTGGACGCGGGCGCAGCCGCGCACGCGCTCGGCTCCCCGTACGCCGCGCTGCTCGCCCAGCCCAGCCTCAACCCGCTGCTCGCCGCCGGCCGCACCGCCTGGCGCGATGTCCGCCGGGCGCTCACCGCCTGGGTGACCGTCCCCGCCCACCGCCCCGACATAGAGCCCCTGCTCCACCCGCTCGCCGAGGTCACCCTGCACCTCCCCTACGAGGTCGCGGACTACGTCGACTTCTACGCCTCCGAGCACCACGCCACCAACGTGGGCCGCATCTTCCGCCCGGACGGCGAGCCGCTCACCCCCAACTGGAAGCATCTGCCGATCGGTTACCACGGCCGCTCCGGCACCGTCGTGATCTCCGGCACCGAGGTCGCCCGCCCCTCCGGCCAGCGCAAGCCCCCCGCCGAGCCCACCCCCGTCTTCGGGCCGTCCATCAAGCTGGACATCGAGGCGGAGGTCGGCTTCCTGGTCGGCACCCCCTCCGCCCTCGGGGCCCCCGTCCCCCTCGCCGACTTCCGCGAGCACGTCTTCGGCCTCTTCCTCCTCAACGACTGGTCGGCCCGGGACATCCAGGCCTGGGAGTACGTGCCGCTGGGCCCGTTCCTCGGCAAGTCCTTCGCCACCTCGGTGTCGGCCTGGGTGACCCCGCTGGAGGCCCTGGACGCCGCCCGCACCGCCCCGCCCGCCCGGGACTTCCCGCTCCTCCCCTACCTGGACGACTCCGCCGAGGAGGAGCCCGGCGGCTTCGACCTCCACATCACCGTCGCCATCAACGGCGAGACCGTGGCCGAGCCGCCCTTCTCCTCCATGTACTGGACGGCGGCCCAGCAGCTCGCCCATATGACCGTCAACGGCGCCTCCTTGCGTACCGGCGACCTCTTCGGCTCCGGCACGGTCAGCGGCCCCGAGACCCACCAGCGCGGCTCGCTGCTCGAACTGACCTGGAACGGCCAGGAGCCCATCGAACTCACCACCGGCAAGCGCGCCTTCCTCGAAGACGGCGACGAGGTCACCCTCACCGCCTGGGCCCCCGGCCCGGACGGGACCAAGGTCGCCCTCGGTGAGGTCACCGGCCGCATCTCCCCTTCCCACTGAGCAGGCCGAAGGGGGCGCCCCGGGATCATCCACCGATCCCGGAGCGCCCCCCCTTTTCTCTTGGGTCACACTGCCCGCCACAGCGCCGGAGTGGTCGACGGCTCCCAACCCCGTATCGCCGTATGGCTGATCAGGCAGGCGTACGTCCGCCCGCCGTAGGTGACCCGGTCACCGGCCCGGTACGCCGTCCCCACCGCCCACGCCTTGGCGGTCGGCGTCGGGGTGGGGGTCGGATCGGGCCCCGGGCCGGGCGTCTGCGGCACATCCAGTACGAAGTCGAACGACGCCTCCTTCCCGCCCCCGCCTCCCACGTCCCGGACCGCCATCAGCAGCCGCGCGTCGAAGATCGGGTCGGTGTTGTTGCGCGGCTCGCCCGGGAAGTACAGCTGCGTGGTCAACACCGGGCGGCCCGGCGCCTGCAACTTCACATGGATGTGCCGGGTCCGCCCCGGATAGAGCCCCGGCACGATCGTGCTCAGCGTGAACTTCCCTCCCCCATCCGTGAACTGGTGCCCCCGGAACCGGAAACCGGTGTTGTCGTACGCCCCGTTGTTGTCCGCCTGCCAGAAGTCCAGCAGTACGCCGCCCAGCGGCAGGCAGGCCCGCCCGAACACATACCCGCTCACGGTCAGCCGGGTGCCGACCGTGCCCGGCTCCACCAGCGAGGTCCGCAGCGGGGAGTTCGGCTTGAAGTACGGCCCCTCCGTCTGCGGCGGCGTCGGGTCGTCCCCGTCGTCGCACTCCGGCGTCAGCTCCGGCTCCACCCCGCTGCTCCGGGCGGTCCGCGCCAGCGCCGGAACCCCCATCAGCAGCACCGGCGCCGCCACCGAGGCGGCCACCGCCGCCCGCAGCACCGCCTTCCGGCTGGGCCGCGCGCTCGCGTTCGGGGTCGGGTCCATGGGGGCCCTGGGGTCCCTGGGGTCCATCTCGCCATCCATGCCTGCTCCTTGTTCAGGGGGCGTCGGGATCGCTGACGAACCTAGGCGCGCACCCCCGTGCGGGCGATGGACTCACTCCGCCCTTCATGGTGAATCCCCCGGCCCTCACCCCCCTCTCACACCCCCTCACGCAGACCGCCGACATCCACCCCCCGCCGGAAATCCCCCGGACTGACCCCCGTCTCCCGCCGGAAGAACCGGCAGAAGTACGCCGGGTCGCTCATCCCCGTCCGCGACGCCACCTGCCGCACCGTCAGGTCTGTACACGCCAGCAGCCGCTTCGCCTCCCCCACCCGGGCCTCCCGGATCAGCTCCCCCGGCGTCCGCCCGGTGGCCGCCTTCACCGCCTCGGCCAGATACCCGGCGCTCACCCCCAGCGCGTCCGCGCAACCCGCCACCGACCACCCCGCCGGATCACCTCCCGCGAGCAACCGCCCGAACCCCGTCGCGACCCCCACCGACCGGGCCCCCGAGCCCCCTTCCGGCACGAAGGGACCGGCCAGTCTCGCCGCCCGCACCACCAAAATATGGAGCAGCGCCCGCAGCACCGTCGCGAACCCCTCCGCGCCCCGCCGGAACTCCTCCTGCAACTCCCCCACCAGCCGAGCCGCCCACACCTCCGCCGCCCCGTCCAACGCCAACCACGGCCGCTCCGCCGCCAACCGCCCCAACACCTCCCGGTCATCCCCATGTTCGACCAGGAAATGCTCCGTGAACAGGATGACCGTCCCCTCCAACCCGCTCACCCCCTCCCAGTGGTGCACCTGGCCCGGCGCCACCACCCCCAGATGCGGGGGCTCCAGCGGATGCCGCTCCAGCTCCACCACATGCGTCCCGCTCCCGGCCGTGACATGCACGATCTCCCAGAACGTATGCCGATGCGGAAAGTTCGCGTACGCCTCCGGCCCGTACCCCTGAAACGTCCCGATCTTGAACGGCAGCACATTCGGCATCGGCACCTCCAGCCGATGCATCGGCATCTCCCCACCCACCGGTAACGGCGTCACAGTCCCCGGCGCCACCGTCGCTCCCCGCATCCCACCCACACCTCTCCCAGCACCCGTCTTGTCAGGTCCATACCAGGATGACGCACCAGCAGCCCCCGAGTCACCGCCAATCCGGCCACCCGGGCGCCATGTCCTCCCTCGACCGCACCAGCGCCAGCCGTTCCGCATCCGTGGTGGACCAGGTCACCATCGGCCCGAACAGCGGCCGAAGGACGTACACCCGCTCGCGCCTCCGCTCTCGTACGTCGGTCACCATGGCCGCACTCCCAGTGGCCTCGTCATACACCTCGTCTCCAACCCACACCTTGCCGTCCTTCATGACTTCCTCCCTAGACGTTCTCTCTGGTTGACGATGAGTGGCGGCTCGCTGATCGCCCCACCGAGGGCGGCCCACTCCCGGATCTCCGCGAGATGGCCTTCTTGAAGCCCGACGTAGGGGTCTGGCTGCACGAGGAGTGTGGGATGGCCACGGGCGGTTCGTTCGGCGGCCCATTCGAGGTCGAGACCGGTGAAGTCGTCATCGACCCAGACGACCGCCGACTCTCCGAGCCACGACTCGACGTAGTCGCGCTTCCACAGGTAGCCGTTGGGATGACTGGTGGTGATGTGCGGGCGGGGAAGTTCCAGATGGGGGAACGTCGGCAGCCCGAGGAGTGGCCCGACGACGGTGACGGCATCTCGTCGCCAACTGGTGCACCAAGCAGGGGCGACGAGACCACCGGACAGGAAATGGGTGAGCATGGGCCCGTGGGCGGGGTCGAGCCAGATGGAAACCGGGTCGTCGGGGGCGCGGCCCATCGGATGGACAGCATGGCGGACATGCGTGGACGGAGTGCTTCCGTCGGCCGCCGGGAACGGTATGAGCACCCCGTCGATGTCGAGCAGCAGGTAGGGCAGGGACGAGAAGGACATCGCGCCTCCGTCGGTCAGGGTTTGCGGGCGGTGACCAGCAAGGTGGTGGGCCACGGGTCGAGGTGCGGGTGCCGCAGCTCGACGGCTGAAGAGATCCGCAGACCGGCCCGGGAGAGGTGGACGGCCCACCGATCGCGGTCGAACTCCCAGCGGGCGAGCGGCAACCTGCTGCGGTCGGGCATGGTGACGTAGTCCTCGCGGGGACGGTCGTCCCGTGAAGGATGTCTTCCGGCCCGAGCCGGGTGGGGAACGGCGAAGGCCAGCACGCCGCCGGTTACCAGGCGCCGGGAGATCGCGGGTATCAGGAGCTCCGGGGCGACGAGGCCGACGGCACCGAAGACCGAGTAGATCGCGTCGAAGGGCTGAGCGCCGACCCGAAGGTGGTGCAGTGCATGACCGACGGCGAAGGTCGCCCCGTCGATGTGGCCGTAGTGCGCTCGCGCCCTCCGCACTTGCAGGCCCACCAGATCGACACCGGTGACGCGGGCCTGATGGTGCTGGGCCAGGTGGGCGGCATTGTGACCGGAGCCGCAGCCGAGCTCCAGCAGCCGCTTGCCACACAGTTCCCGGCCGAGCATCTCCGCACCGGGGCCCCACTCGCGGTGAGTGCTCCACTCCATCCGCTGCGGAGGGACAAGGGCATGGGCCGGTGCGGCGGCAAGGCGCTGAGCGGCGTGGACGTACCAGGGGGATGCCTGGGCAGGCACCCTAGACCTCCAGCAGCCGGACCGCATCGCTCAGGTGGCGACGGACAACCGAGATGTACGCGGGGTCCTGGGCCGGGTCGTTGATCCAGCGAACCGCCTGCTCCATGAACCACTCGACGGCCCACACGCGGTGCCAGCCCAGCGCCCACCTCTCGGCCGCCATGCCTCCACGGGCGGCAAGGGCGTCCTCATGGCCCCCGGCGGCGACGTACTGCTCGATGAACACCCGCAGCCGGTCGGGGCTCGGCGTGCCGATGGTCCCGTGGTACGAGGCGAGGTCGATCAGCCCAGGACCGGTGAAGGCACGAGCGAAGTCAAGAACATGCCAGCCGTTCTCCCCGACATGGACGCTGGTGGGGTGGAACTCGGAGTGAACCCAGCCGAACGGGTCGAGCGCCGCACCCCTCGCGCGGATTTCGGCCGCTGCGGAGATCTCCCTCAGAGCGGCGTGGATGTCCTCGCAGTCCGTCGTCCACCGGTCGGCCTGCCGCAACCGGTCAAGGTGGTCGAGGGCTCGGCCGGGCAGAGTGGCCAACCCCTCTCCGTCGAGGAGAGGCAGGCCGCTGGCCGGGCGGGCGGCGTGGAGCATCACGGCAGCGGCGACGCCGTCGAGGTCGTCGGCCTCCCGTACCGGTGAACCGAGGTCGTCCATGAGCATCCCGAGCCACGCGCCCCGCATGGCGGTGGCATGGAGCGCGGGAACCGGCAGTCCGCGCTGGTGGGCGATCCGAAGGGCCTGCGCCTCGCGGTCGAAGGGCTCCTTGGCGTACTTGAAGACGGCCGTGGTGCCGTCGGAGAAGGTGACACGCTCGACGCCGGACATGCTCCAGACGCGGACCTCCGCGCGCACGGGAAGGGGCTTGCGCACGAGGGTGCACAGGTCGTTCAGCAGGGTGGCGATCATGCTCTGATCCATGGCGGTCTCTCCAGTGGCTGCTGAGGCCCCGGGGCAGGCGAACAGGTCAGCCCGCCCCGGAGCCGTACCGGGGTGGGGCTACTCGGCCGAAGTCACGCGGTGGGCGTAGATCTGCTCGATCCAGCCCGCCTTGAAGGCGGCGAGGTCGTCGCGGAACGCGGCCATCGAGGCCCCATAGGGCGCGACCACACCGCCGGACTGGTCCGGCACCGACTGGCAACCGTGGACAAGGCGGCCGCCGAGAGCCGCATGGGCCTTGATGGACTCGATCCGGCGGTGCTCGTTGAACCAGCCACCGTGGTAGACCTCGTCGAGCATCCCGCCTGTCTTGTCGTCCAGGTCGAAGACGACGGAAGTGGCGGCGGGGAAGAACCAGCACGGGCCGACATTGGAGATGTGCCCGTTCAGCTCGACCTTGTTGAGCGCCATCAGCGTGGCGGCCTCGCGAAGCATCCGCAGGTGGTCGGCGGTGATCCGTGGCAGACCGAGGCCGGTCAGGTGCTCGTCACGGAAGAGGAAGGCGTACACCTCGTACGCGGTGGCCAGGACTCGGACCGCGTCTGAGGTGGACTCGCCGTGGTTCTTGATGAAGTCGAGCGCGAGCTGCTCGACCGCGCTCTCGGTCGTCTCCTCCACGCCGAGGAGCTGGGACTCGACCAGCTCCCAGTCGGCGACGAGCCAGGTGTCGGACTCGAAGCGGAAGAAGTACTCGGCCGGGTCGATGGTGAGGCGCGAGCCGTCCACCTGGATGCCGGGCAGGCGGCTCCAGCGCGGATCGAAGGCGTCGGGCAGCTCGACCGTGATGGTCGCGGTGTCGGTGATGGTCACCGGTGTCTCCGTCTCTGATCGTCCAGGGATGGGCATAGGAATGCCCGAGCCCGTTGGGGCGTACGGAAGTTGAGGCTGCCCGTTCCCGAAGGTGGGGCAGCTGTCGATAAGTGAACCGCCCGTCACGCACAGTGGGTACGGTGTGATCGAGGCCAAGCGGTATACGCGGTTTACAGCTCCGGAACGGAGGCACGTGCCCACGCCGACTGACCCCAGTTCTCGGCTGAGCGAGACGATTCACGCTGCCGGGTGCACGTACGAGGCACTGGCCAAGGACGTACGTCGAATCGCAGCCGAGAACGGTGACCTGCTTCAGACCAACAAGTCAGCCATCTCCCACTGGGCGAACGGCACCCGCACTCCGTCCGGTCGGGCCGGGCAGTATCTCGCCGAAGCCCTCTCGCGCCGCCTC